>WRCU01000008.1 GCA_009783805.1 Oscillospiraceae bacterium | reverse complement strand
GAACAGGCCCCAGATGATGGAGAGGTCCATGGCGCATGACTCGCTGACGGAGCATAGGGCGCCGCCAACGCGGAACTTGTGCTCCGGGGATGTCGATGGCGAGGTTATTAGGCTCCCCTCCCCATCCTCGACCAGCCAGTCCAGGCAGAAGAGGGCGGCCCCTTTCATGATGGGGTAAGCTTTTTCTCGTAAAAAACCCGTGTCAAGCCCATACAGGTAGTGCTCCCACAGATGCCTGCACAGCCACGCGCCGCCCATCTGCCATACGGCGTAGACGGGGTCGCCCAGCCCGTAGTCTCCGACCGGGGCCGTCTGCCCCCACAGGTCCGAGTTGTGGTGCGCGACCCAGCCGGCCGCGCCGTAGTTCACCCTGGCCGTCTCCGCCCCATTGACGGAGAGCTCGCCTATGAAGTCCAGAAGGGGCTTGTGGCACTCCGGCAGCGCGCAGGGCTCCGCCGGCCAATAGTTCATCTCCGCGTTTATGTTGAGCGTGTAGTTGCTGCTCCATGCGGGCCGCATCTCGCGGTTCCAGATCCCCTGCAGGTTCGCGGGGCGGGTGCCCGGACGCGAGGAGGCGGCCATCAGGTAGCGCCCGTATTGGAAGAGCAGCCCGATCAGGCCGGCGTCTGAGCCGTCGTAGGCCCTGATCCGCCTTTCGGTATCCATGCGCTCGGCGTCGCCTACGCCGTCGCTTAGGCTCAGCGTGACGCGGCTCATTAACTGCGAATGGTCATCGACGTGCCTTGCGCGCAGCGCGCAATAGCCCAGGCGGAGCGCCTCCCGGACGTGCCCGGCTACGGCCGCGCCCATCGCCGGAAGGGTGGCCGACCTGTCGGGCGCGGCCCCGCGCCCGCCCCCATATGGGTATTCCGTGATGGCCCCAAAGATAAGGGTAGCGCTGTCCGCGCCGACTATGCGCAGGCCCCATTCGCCCGCCTCCACACGCCCGCCTTCGGCCTCCGCCGCCAACCTGCAGTGGAAGGCCAGGGCCGGCGTGTTATCGGGGTCGCCGTACAGCGTGGGCTCAGGCACGTCGCGGTAGCGCTGGACGTTCACCTCCGGGGCCGTCCCCCACATGACGTACGCCCCGGCCTCGGCGGAGCTCTGAGAACGCAGCGGGCTGGACAGGGAGGCGGTGAGCGTTACGGACCGCGGCCTCGACGCGGTAAGGCGGACCGCCAGGACCTGGTCGGGGTGGGAGCATAGGTATTCGCGCCGATAAGTGACCCCCCCGACCGCGTACGAGACGGAGGCCACCCCCGACGTCAGGTCCAGATCGCGGACGTAGCCTTCCGCGGCCCCCCATTCATCAACTCCCGCGCCCAGGCCAGGCTCCGCGCCCCCGTCGGCCTCCGCGCCTACGCGGCCCGAATCCGACGACCCGCATTGCGGGCCGACGTCTGGGCCCGTCTGCCCGCCCGCATGGTTTACGCTCAGCCTCAGGTCTCCCAACGGCAGGTACGTGGCCGTGGCGGGCCCCATCATCCCCCTGCACAGCCTGTCGGCCTCCCCATGCCGCCCTTCGGCCAGGAGCGCGCGCACCTCCGGCAGCAGGCCCTTCGCACCGGGGTTGTTCCAATCCCTTTTATACCCGGACCACAGCGTGTCTTCGTTCAGCTGGATCAAATCGTCGGGGACCCCGCCGAAGGCCATCGCGCCCAGCCTGCCGTTGCCCAAGGGGAGGGCCTCCGTCCATTTTTCCGCCGGTGCGGGATACCAAAGCCTCATAGGCTGACCGCCCATATCGCGCCGCTCCTTCCCTACCGCCATGATCCCCATGCAAGGCTCATCCCAATCCGGGCGTCCGGGGATACCTATCCTCGAAGGCCCTCATCTCGGCCTCCCCGTCCAGAATGCCTATCTCCAGCTCCATGACCTCGCGCTCCCCGGGGGCCAACGTCCTCAACGTCCCGGCCGCCCTCTCCTCAGCCCGCCCGTCCGGCCGGCAGTTCGCGGGCTCCAGCCCGACGGTATAGTACTTCTCACCGAGCTGCTTCCACATGGTCAGGTTCGGCAGCGGGGCCTTTACGTACCTTTCGTAGACCCCGAATCCTAGGGCGTAGTTCAAGAGGGCTATGCATGCGTGACCGTCGCCGTCCTGGTCCAGCTCGAGGTAATAGCATTGCTCGACGAAGCCCTTGACGGGCGCGTGGATGACCCCGTAATCGGCCAGGCCCTCGGCCGCCCTGGCGTTCCTCGGCGTCGCCGACCGGATGCCGCCCCTGAGCAGCGTGCCTTCCTGCAGCAGCGGGTAGCCGTAGTTGAGATGGTAGAGGATCATGAACGGCATGTCGTCGTATCCCTCGTTCACGACCTCGTCGCGTATGCGGATCACGTTCCTTCCGAAGGGCGACCGTATATGCCTATGCAATACGGCGTGCGCCCCGAAATAGGTCGCCTCGCTGACCTTGCCCCACATGCGGAATTCGGGCCTGCCCGCTCCGGCCCATTCCGTGTTGAAGCCCGACTCCTCCGCCGGCATGCCCCCTATCCGCCCGTGAAGGGGCAGCTCCTCGCCGCCGTCGACGCAGGGCGACCCAGCCTGCGTCAAGCCGCAGGTAACCAGGAAACCCGGATTGAAGCCGCGCAGGAAGCCCATGCCCTTGTCGTCGACCATCTGCGGGGACGTCACGCCCACCCCCGTCACGTGCGTTAAGGGGACTCCCCTGAACTCCGCGGCCGAAATGTCCATGCACCGATCTTTTAGGACGGTGTACCGCAGGCCGGCGCCGGTCCTGACCTCATAGCCCTCCACGCCCTTCGCCCTGCCGCTCCTGTATTCGATGTGCTGTATCCCCGCGACTTGGCTGAGGTCGCCTATGTACCCCCGTAAAGCGCCGTCGTACTCCATGGCAGTTCCCTCCCCTATTGGCCCATCGGGCTGAACCCTCATCGCTCCGCTCCCCCCGTCCCGACCCGGCTATCCCGGCCGGACGATGCCTACGGCTGTAATTATGGGGTAATATATATGCGCATTCAAATACGGGACCGACGTGAGGGGCGATCTATATGGGCGGTCATTTCAGGATAAAGGGAACGAAGATAATTTGCCCGGACGGAAGCGAGTTCCATGTGCGGGGCGTCAACGTCAACGGGCCGGGATGGGTCTTCCCCAGGGACACGCTGCAGGACGTCGGCCTCATCCTGGACGTATGGAGGTTCAACTCCGTCCGGCTGTGCGCCGCTATGGGCTGGGAGTTCGCGGCCGGGAACAACCCCGACCTGGACGGCCTGATCAAGGCATTCACCGACCGGGGCGCGCCGGTCATCCTGGAGGTCCATGACTACACCGGGACGTACCCGCCCGCGGTCGGGTACCGGAAGAACAAGGACTCATACATGCACGACGGAGGGGTCCTGAAAGAATGGTGGGCGGACAAGGCCAGGCGATACAAGGGCAACCCGTACGTCTGGTTTAATATAATGAACGAACCCGGCCCGGACGACTCCAGGGAGTCCGCCGAGAGCTGGCTCAAGGCCCACGACGAGGTGATCGGGGCCATCAGGGCGGAGGGAGCCGAAAACGTCATCGTCCTGGATGAGCACCAGTGGGGGCAGGGCAGCGGCTACCGCGGAGGCAAGGGGGGGTATGCCAGCGCGGTCATCCGCATGGGGCCTACGTTGAACGCGAAGTACGGCAACCTCCTATACTCGCTCCATGTGTACGATTCTTGGTACGGCGGCGAGCGCGACTTCGACGCCTACTTCTCAGACGCGAGGGATGCGGGCCTATGCGTGTTCTTGGGTGAGTTCGGCGTGGGGAGGGGCAACGTCTCGCAGCATTCGGCCATCCGGGCGATGTACGACTCGTCGCTGCGCAATGGGGTCGGCAGGATGTACTGGGCTTGGGACGACGCGGGCCTGCCGCTCACGGAAGCAGAGAGGGGATGCGGCTGGGCGATAGACCGGACGGACGGCGGGCGGCCCGGGAACCTCACTTGGGTCGGCGGGTTGGTTTGGGACGACAACAGGTTCTTGCTAGAAGGCTCCGTGCCCGGCCCCGGCCTCCCGACGCTGCCGAACGGCGACTTCTCCGAAGGGATGGTCGGATGGCAAGGTTGGGGGCGCGGCTCGTCGGTGAAGGGCGGGTCCGACCTCGGGAGGGACGGCAACGTATTGGTCATAGGCTTCGGGGGCGCGGGAGGGGCCGGGCGCATATTGGAGCTGAGGCGCGGCGCCCGCCACCGGCTCAGCGCGTGGGGCCGCAACAGCTCGGCCGCCAACATGGCCTCGACGATAGGAGTGGCCTACTCATCGGCGTGCGAGGCCGATAGGCAGACGCACCATACCTTGGCCTTTACGTCGAACACATGGGAGGCGAAGTCGCTGGAGTTCACGGTCCCCGACGATCTGGCCTTAGCCCCGTCGATATACGTCTGGAAGATGGACGCGAACACGATATTCTACGCCGCGGACATAAGGCTGGAGGAGGTTACGGCCGCCGATTGAGGCGATGCGGAAGATAAGGCGGCATCGACCTCATCAAGGGCCCATACGGGACGCCCACGCGCGTGTCATATACGGTTCCAATTGGGGTCGCGGTACTTGCCGCCGCACAGCGCGTCGATGGCCGATTCGTCCGCCTCAGTCAGCGCGTACCGCTTAGCCCCCGCGCCCAAGGCTTCCCGCAGGCATCCCATGAAACCCGCCACGTCCATGCCCTTTATCCAGCGGTTCAGGTTCGCCACCCTCGAGGATACGGACTTGATGCCCCTGCCCCGGTACTTCTCCTCGCTGTAGCGCAGGAGGCCCTCCATCTGGGAGAGGTCGGCGGAGAAGAGCAGCGTGCCGTGGTAGATCGCGCGGTCGCCGACGCAGGCGTGCGCGCACCCGGATACCTTGGCGCCGTCGACGAGTATGTCGTTGCGACCGGATAATTCGGCCCGGACGCCCATCCCGCCCAAGGCGGAGGTCAGCAGGCGGGCGAAGGGCGCGAAGTCCATCTCATGCCCGCCTTCGTAGGTGTATATATGCGTGAAGTTCACGTTCCCCAGGTCATGGAAGACCGCGCCGCCGCCGGTGAGCCTGCGCACGACCGGGATGCCCAGCCGCTCGGCGAGGGCCGCGTCGACCTCGGATTCCAAGTCCTGGTTCCTCCCGATGATCACCGATCGGGCGTTGCGCCACAGCATGGCTACGGACTCGCGCCTCGCGGTCAGCAGGTGCTCCTCGCACGCGAGGTTCCAGGGCGGGTCGGTGCGGTCGTTCTCCACCCATATGGTCAAGTCGCCGCCCCCCCGCCTTGCCGAAGGTGCTTCCTCACGTTCCGCGCCTGCTCGGCGAACCGCCCCTTCAGGCTAGGGTACAGCGAACGGTAGGTTTGGTAATAGTCCTCGTATATGCGGACGTTCTCCGGTATGGGGCTGGTTACGCCCGTCACCTTCAGCAGCGCGTCGCAGGCCTCGGGCACGCTGTTGAAATGCCCCGCCCCGACAGCGGCCAGTATGGCCCCGCCGGCCGCCGGGCCCTCCTCCATGTTCATGGTGACCAGGTCCGCGCCGTAGACGTCCGCCTGTATCCGCCGCCATAGCGCGCTCCTGGCGCCGCCGCCGTTCGCGCGTACCTCGCTGACAGGGATGCCCAGACCGCGGCATACGTCGAGGCAGTCGCGCATGGCGAACGCGACGCCCTCCATGACGCTGCGGCAGATCTCCGGCACGCCGTGGCGCAGCGAGAGCCCGAACAGCACGCCCCGCGCGTCGCCGTCGGGGTGCGGCGTGTTCTCGCCGTTGAGGTACGGCAGGAACGTTAGGCCCTCGCTGCCGGGTTGGACGCGCTCGGCGCGCATGTCCATGTATCCGTACACGTCGGCCCCGGAGTCGCGCATCTCAGCCCAGAAAGCGTCGCGCAGCCACTTGAGAGCTCCGCCTGCGGACAGCACGAGGCCGAGGTAGCACCATTTGCCCGGCATCGCATGCGCCATGGAGTACATCCCGTGGTTCGCGTCGTCGACGAACGGGCGGTCCGAGCAGCCGAACACGACGCCGCTCGTCCCGATCGTCGCGCCGACCATGCCTTCGCGCACGATCCCAGTGCCCACCCCGCCCGCGGGCTGGTCCCCGGCGCCTGCGACGACGGGCGTGCCCGCTGCCAGGCCCCACCCGTCGGCGACTTCGGCCCTGAGGGGGCCGGCGACCTCGGCGGACTCCAGGAGACGCTCCGGTGCGATCCCGAACGGGAGGCCGAGCCTGTCGAACATCTCCCGCGACCAACGGCGGCTGCGCACGTCCATGAGGAGGGTGAGCGACGCGTCGCTGACCTCCGCGGCGACCTCGCCCGTCATGAGCAGGCGCAGGTAGTCCTTCGCGAACATCGCCTTATGTATGCGCCCAAAGTCCTCCGGGCGGTTCTTGCGCATCCACAGCAGCTTAGGCGCCCAAAAGCTGTTGAAGCAGAAGTTGGCGGTGCGCTCGAGCATCTCGGCCCCGTCCATCAGCCCGTATATCTCCTCGACTTCCGCGCCGGAGCGCTGGTCGAGCCATATGATGCAGTTCCCGATAGGCCTGTGCCCTTTGTCCACCATGGTCAGCCCCTGCATTTGCCCCGATAGGCCGATGCCCTTGATGTCAGCCCCAAGGCCGGATTCCGCGACCGCCTGCCTCACCGCCCGGTCGCACGCCCGCCACCAGTCCTCCGGGCTCTGCTCCGCCCATCCGGGATAGGGGGTGATGACGCCGCATTCGCCATGCCCCGATCCGCGGACGGCCCCCCGCTCATCTAGCACCATGGCCTTGATGCCGCTGGTCCCCGCGTCGATGCCTAAGAAGCAACTCATGGCTTATGATCCCCCATCGAAAAAGTGTTCACCGCTTAAGTCAGGTATGCGCGCCTTTTATGCGGGCGCATATACGTTTACGGCAGGTGCACGCATCTCCCCAGCGCGTCCGCGCAGGCCTCCGCAAAGGCCTCGCTGTAGGTCGGGTGGGCGTGGGGCAGGGATTCCGCGACCTCATGGGCGGTTACCTCGCTGGCCATAAGGGCGGCGGGACCCGCGATCATCTCGACCGCCGACGCGCCGACGATGTGGGTCCCGAGTATCTCCCCATAGCGGCGCCCGACAATGACGCGGACGAAGCCCCCGCCGTCGCCGGAGGCCACCGCGCGTCCGTTCGCGGCCATAGGGAAGTGGCCGACGGACACGTCATCGCCGTGCCTTTCCCGTGCCTGCCTTTCGGTCATCCCGACGCCCGCCGCCTCCGGCACGGTATAGAGGCAGGAAGGCGCGTAACGCAGGTCACAGACCCTTTCGTCGCCCAGCGCGCTCATCACCGCGGCCTCCGCCATCATCGAGGCCGCGTGCGCCAGCATAAGCCTGCCGCTTACGTCCCCCGCCGCGTAGATCCCCTTGACGCCCGTCTCCATATGGCCGTCCACCTTGATGTATCCGCGCTCCATTTGGAACCTGTCCCTCATCGGGCCCAGACAGTCCAGCACCGGCGCCCTGCCGACCGAAACCAGGACCTTGTCGCACGGGAACGCGTTCCCTTCGACGGCGACTACGGGCCGCCCGCCGTCATCGCCGACGCCCCGCACCTTCGCGCCGGTCATCACGGTGATCCCCATTTCGGCGAGCGCCCCGCGGATGGCCTCGGACACGCTTCCGTCGAATCCGGGAAGGATCCGCTCCTCCGCCTCCAGTATGGTGACCTCGCTGCCGAACGCCCGGAACGCATAGCCCAGCTCGCAGCCTATCACGCCGCCCCCGATTACGCAGAGGTGCCTAGGGAGCTCGCGGAGCCCTAGGATCGAGTCGCTGGTGAGCACGCCGGCGTGGCCCATGCCCGGGATGGGGGGCAGGACCGCCTTGGAACCCGTGCACAGTATGATCTTGGCTGCGGAATAGCCGGCGCCGCCCGCCGCCACCTCACGATCCCCGGCCAATTCGGCCCGGGCGTCGACCACCTTGACTCCGCGGCGATCCAGCAGCTTGCCGACTCCGTCCCGAAGGGTTCGGACGACGCCTTCCTTGCGATCATGTATCTTCCCGAGGTTCGCATGCGCCGTCCCGTCGAACTCGATGCCGAACCGCTCCGCCTTGCGGATGTCCGCCATGATCCCCGCCGATTTCAAGTAGCTTTTCGTGGGTATGCAGCCACGGTTCAGGCATGTCCCCCCAAGGTCCCCTTTTTCGAAGAGGACCACGCGCGCGCCCGACTGGGCCGCCCGGATCGCGCCCACGTAGCCGGCGGGGCCGCCGCCGATTATCGCGATGTCGTAGTCATATCCCTCGTTTACGGCCGTCCTTGCCGCAGCCTTCGGCTCCGCGCCGCCGCCCCTTAAGGCGGGCATGGACGCCGGGACGCCTTCGCCGGCCTGCCCGACGTAGCCGATCACCGCCAGGACGGGCACGACGTCGCCCTCCTCCGCGTATCTGGCCAGCAGGACGCCGGAGGCGGGCGACTCCACCTCCATGGCGCTTTTACCGGTCTCTATCTCCAGGATCGGCTCATCGGAGGCCACCGCCTCGCCTATGCCCTTCAGCCAACGGACGACCGTGCCCTCGGTCAGGGTCATGCCATTCTTCGGCATTATGATTTCCGACGCCATAAGATCCCTCTCCCTATATCAGCCGAAGATCCTCGGGACGCTCCAGCAGACCCTTTATCCTGTTCGCAAAGACGGCGGCCTCCGCCCCGTTGATGATCCTATGGTCATACGTCAGCGACAGCGTCATGTGGCTATGCTCGGCGACCGTGCCGTCCCTTTCCATCGCCAGCCTGCATACGGGCGCGCATACGCCCAGTATCGCGGCCTCGGGGTGGTTTATGATGGGGGTGAAGGAGGTCACCCCGTACATGCCGAGGTTGCTGACCGTGAATACGCCGCCTTCGAGGTCCTTTGGGGAAAGGCGCCTGCCGCGCGCCGCCGAGGCGAGCCGCTTGGACTCCGCGGCGATCTCGTGCGCCGTCAGCGCGTCGGCTCGGCGGATAACGGGGACGATCAACCCGTCGTCGAGGGAGACGGCCATCCCCACGTTCACTTCGTCGTATGCCAGGTACCCTCCGCCCTCATTGAGCTGATAGCGGAAACGGTCATTCTCACGGAGCGCCACGGCCGCGGCCTTCAGTATCCAATCGTTTACGGATATGCCCTCTTCCTTTGGGAGACTCGCGTTCATCTCCTTGCGGAAACGGAGGAAGGCCGTGACGTCGGCCTCCACGTTCTGCGTGACCGGCGGTATGGCCGTATGGCTCAGCAGCATCCTATCCGCCACGGCCTTCCTCATGGGCGACATCCTGACCGGCCTGCCCGCCTTCCCCGCACTCGGCATGTCAATGCTGAAGACCTTCCCGGCGTGGCCGCTCCCCCGTATGGATGACAGGTCTATGTTCCTATCTAAGGCCATGCGCATGGCGAGAGGGGTCGCCGCATGTTTATTAAGCCGCGCGGACATTACGTCTGATGCGACCACCTCGCCGTGCCTGCCGGTAGGGGCGACCAGCCCGAGGTCTACCCCGCGCTCGCGGGCGGCCGCCTTGGCCTTCGGTGTGGAGGGGATCCTGCGGGCGCTGGGCGGCATTAGACCCCTCCCGTAATGACCTCGCGGACGGCCGCCTCGATGCGGACCGCGGAAGGCAGCACCTGCGCCTCCAGGCCAGGGTTGAACGGTATGGGGCAATGCAATGCGCCCACGCGCTTGATCGGCGCGTCCAAGTGGAAGAACGCCTCGCTGTCTGCGATCACGGAGACGATCTCGCCGCCGAAGCCGCCGAACAAGGCCGCCTCATGCGCCACGACCACGCGGCCGGTCTTTTTCGAGGTCCCTATGATCGCGCCGCGGTCCAGGGGATAGAGCGACCTGACGTCGAGGACCTCGACTCTCACCCCTTCACGCGCCAGCCGCTCCGCGGCGTCGAGGGCCATCTGCACGGTCCGCCCATACGTGATGACGGACACGTCGCCGCCCTCGCGCTTCACGTCGGCGGAGCCCAGCGGGATCGCATAGTCGCCCTCGGGCACCGCGCCCTTCGTGCCGTATAGGAGCTTCTGCTCTAGGAATATGACGGGGTTGTCGTCCCGTATCGCGCTGATGAGCAGGCCCTTCGCGTCGCGCGGCGTGCTGGGGGCGACGACTTTCAGGCCGGGGACGTGGCAGAACATGGCTTCCAGGGATTGGGAGTGCTGGGCCGCCGCCCCGGTACCCCCGCCGGAGGCCGCGCGTATCACCATGGGCACCGTTACCTTGCCTCCGAACATGAAGCGCAGCTTGGCCGCCTGATTGATTATCTGGTCGTAGCATACCGCCATGAAGTCGGAGAACATGAGCTCGACGATCGGGCGCAGGCCCATCATCGCGGCGCCGGTGCCGGCGCCGACGAACGCGGACTCGGATATCGGTGTGTCGCGCACCCGCTCAGGCCCGAACTCCGCCAGCATGCCCCTCGTCACGCCGAATGCGCCGCCATACACGCCTATGTCCTCACCCATGAGGAAGACGCCCTCATCCCGGCGCATCTCGCCGCTCATCGCATCGCGTATCGCCTCGGCGTACGTCATCTCCCTCAAGGGGTGACCCTCCCTACTGGCTTAGGCGTAGGACGCCCTCTCAAAATCGTCTATGGCCGGGTCCGGGCAGCCCATCGCGTAATCGACGGCATCATCGACGGTCCTGGCGGCCCATCGGTCGGCCTCGTCTATGTCCCCCTGGGCGTACCCGCCCTCGAAGAGCCGCTCCGTGAACCTGATGACGGGGTTCCTCGCCTTCCACCACTCGATCTCCTCCTTAGAGCGGTACAGGTTGCCGTCGCTCTTTGAGTGGCCGCTGGTCCTGTATGTATTTTCGACGATCAGCGCGGGCGCCCCGTTCCCGACGACGTAGCCGCGCGCCTCGGTTGCGGTCAGGTAGACCGCGAGCACGTCGTTCCCGTCTACCTCGTAGCTTTTCATGCCGAACGGGACGGCGCGCTTGGTCAAGTCGGTGTCGTTGACGGCCGCCTTCAGCGGCGTCCCCATTCCGTACCCGTTATTGGTCAGGACGAACATGACGGGCAGCCCCCACACGGCCGCGAGGTTCATGGACTCGTGTATGGCGCCCAGGTTGCTCGATCCGTCGCCGAAGAAGAAGGCGGCCGCGCGGTCCTTGATGCCCTTCATCTTGACGTACAGCGCCGCGCCGCAGGCTAGGGGTCCGCTGGCCCCCATGATGCCGTTGGCGCCGAGCACGCCGTGGCCGATGTCGGCAATGTGCATGGAGCCGCCCCTGCCGTGGTTCACGCCGGTATCCTTCGCGAGTATCTCGGCCATTATCCGCTCGACGGGTATCCCCTTGCCGATCGCCTGACCGTGCCCCCTGTGGCTGGCGAACATGAGGTCGCCCTCCTTGAGGGCGAAGGTCGTCCCTATGCCCGTGGCCTCCTCGCCGACGCAGAGGTGCGCGGTGCCGTGCACCTTCCCCTGCCCGAACAGCTGATATACGCGCTCCTCGAACTTGCGCACCAGCATCAGGTGCCTAAGCAAGTTCAGGCAGAAGGCGCGGTCCGCAAGCAGCGCCGCATGGCCGTCATTCGCATCCCCATTGCGTGGCAATCAGATCACCGATCCTCAGCGGGCCCCATCACGGCCTATCGCGGCGCGCGGGGCTACCCACATTATACCCTTTTCGCTCCCCGTCATTGCGAGGGCAGATCGCCACGTCGCTGGCACTCCTCGCGATGACAGCATAAAGTCATTGCGAGGGGCCTTATATCCGTCATTGCGAGGAGCGTAAGCGACGAAGCAACCCATAAAGGCGGGATCGCCTCGCCATCTCAACCCTTGCGGTGGCAGCATGCAATCCGTCATGCAACCCCGCCCTACCAGCCCTCGACGAGCTCCATAGCGATCCTTTCCCAACGCATGAGGTTGTCGGCCCTATACCCCACCGTGCTGATGTCCTTGAGCACGATGTCGCAGTTGCAGCCGTGCCTTTTACAGGCCGACAGTATGCCGCCTATCTCGCGGCGCACCTCCCCCTCGTCCAAGTCCACGGCCACAAGCGCCGGGTTCGGCTTGCTGGAGAGCACGTATTTGCCGCCTATGGCCTCGGCCGACATCTCGATGTCCGCCCATGGAGTTATCGATATCTTACGGAGGTGGGGTATCGTCCCTATCATGTCGACCTTTCTATCCAGGGGCTCGCAGCATCCGTAATAGACCAGCCTGAAAGGCTCCATGACCTCCCGCAGGTAGCTGAGGCAGAACTCTTCATGCGCCTCGCGCGAGACGGAGCCGAAGATCTGCGAGTGGGTCTTGCCCCATATGTTGCCCCTACGCACCACGCCGCCGTCATAGTCACCCGGCAGGTCGCTAGCGAGGGCCGGCGTGCAGTGGATGTCGGGCATCTGGATCTCGAAGAGCCCTAGGTCCTCCATCTGTTTCGCCTTCGAGACCTCGAACCCGATCAGCTTCCTTATGGCGGCGTGCAGGTAATCCGGCCGGTCCGCGGTGTCCAGCAGCATCCTCTCGATCCCGTGGTGCCGCGAAAGGTCGTCCCAAGGCACTATGTGCGTCTTGTGACCCGTTATGCGCACCGGCAGTATGTCCCCGATGGCGTCGGCGACCTTGTCGAACATGGCCGCGGTCGACTCGCGGTCGTACGAGAGGATAGGTTCGGTCAGCCTCTCGATCGACTCCACGTCGGGCAGTTGGTCGTGGTATGCGTGGGAGACCACGCCGTTCCGCGGGTCGGTGGGGAGGATCGTCTCCCTGGTCGCTATCCCGATCCCGGTGGACCTTATGATTTTTTGGATGGGGAAGAAAGGCTGCAGGAACATGTCCGCCGGGAAATGCCGCCACTTGAACAGGGCGTTCCGCATCCACCATTCGGCGTGGGCCAGCGTCCGGTCCCCGCACCGGTAATTGAGCGAACCGTCGTAGTTGAGCTCATGGAAGGGAATCTCATCGAGCAGCACGACCGGGCGCACCTGCCTCAGGTCGTTCACGGCCCGATGGAGCCGCATCTTTTCGGCGTTCTTAGGGTCCTGCGACGCCTCGGCGTATTCCCAGGCCAAACGCCGGACGATCCTCTTGTCATCGTTCATGGGCCACCGCCTTCCCTGCCTATTATCGCATGGGAGCCATCCAGTGCCATCATAGCGGGGGCGCCGGCGACGCGGCGATCCGTGGTCTGTCATCGCGAGGGGCGCCGGCGACGCGGCGATCCGTGGTCTGTCATCGCGAGGGGCGCCGGCGACGCGGCGATCCGTCATGGCGGCTTTAAGTCCCGACCCTCACGCCCAGGACGCCGGACAGGTAGGCCATCGACTCCCTCACCCCGCGCCTGGCGTCCGCCCCCTTCCCGTGTTCCAGCTCTATGGTCAGCGCCCCTCCATAGCCTATTCCGCGCAGCGTTGATATGACCTGGGCGAAGGCCACCTCGCCCCGCCCGATCCATACGGGCTCGCCGTCCAGGTGGTCCTTGATATGGACGCCATATACCCTGTCGCCGAATTCCCTTATGACGTCCAGGCTGTCGACGCCCGCCGCCAGGAAGTGCCCCGTATCGACGGTCACGCCCACCCTGGCGTCCCTGACCCTGCCCAATACGCGCCGGTAGTCCCCGATCCCCTCCAGGACGTTGTGCCGGTGGTTCTCGAGCCCGAAACGCACGTCCGAGTCCCCCACCAGCTCCAGCGTCCTTTCCAGCATCAGCGCGACCCTGTCCAGCGAGGCGTCGACGCCTTCGGACCGTCTTTCGGCGCCCGAGCAGTTCACGTAGCCGCATCCCAATATCTTTGCGTGGGAGACCGCCAAAGCCATGGACTTGGCGCGCCGCTCCACGTCCTCGGCGTCCCTGCCCCCGAACCCCGGCGGGTAGAGGCCGACGCAGCGCAGGCCCAGGGCGTCGAGCCTGGCCCTCATGGCCGGCGCGTCGAAGGACTTGAGGGCCTCAGGGTCCCATATCCTCGGCCCGTGCAGCTCGACCAGCCTGAACCCGGCCTCCGCCGAATCGGCCAGCATCGCCTCTATCTCGTCCTCGAACGCGTTCCTGTAGCATACGGAAGCGACGGCTATATCCAAGTCCCTACCCCCCATGATCCGCCATGCGACGAAGCCGCCAAGCGCCGGTAAGCGCGCATGGCGGCCGCGGCCGCATGAATGATTGGTATCCCGTCCATTCGTCGCCTACGGGACCACCGTCCCCTTGATGTATCCGGGGACGCGGGACTCGAGGTCCTCAAATGCCTTCTGGATATCCTCCAGCTTGTAAACGTGCGTGACTATGTCCTCGGAATGGAACGTGAGGTTGTCCAGCATCATTACGGTCCTGCGCATGTCCTCGGCCTCGTCCAGGCTGTACGAAGGGTGCGGGGAGATTATCTCGGCGCTCCTGCTCGTGGCCTCACGGAAGTCGAATTCCTTGCATATGGATTCGTAGGAGCTCATGATGAGCAGCCTGCCTCGGCTCCTCTTCAGGTATTTGACGGACTCTATCAGCAGCGACGGGACGCCCGACCCGTCTATCACGAAGTCCGCGAACCTGCCGCCGGTTATGTCCGATATGGCCTTGGCCGCGTCTTCCTTGGCCGCGTTGACGGTATGCGTCGCCCCGTACTTCTTGGCCCAGGCCAGCTTCGCGTCGTCGATGTCGACGGCGATGAGCCTGGGCAGCATATGGCCGGAAAGCCCCTGCACGCACCACAACCCCATCGGCCCGCAGCCCGCTATGACGCCCGTGTCGCCCGCCTCGGCCCTCGTGCTGCGCAGCACGGTCATGATGCACTTTAAGGGCTCCCCCATCGCGTGGAGGAGGTTGACGCCCTTGTCCAGCTTGAACAGACGGTTCTTGCCTATCTTCGTGTAGTCCGTGAACCCCGGCGCACCGGGCAGGGCCGTGACCGGGTCGCCGATCTCGAACTCCGTGACCCCCGGGCCCTTGTCATGGACGGTCCCCGACCACTCGTGGCCCGGGGTCTGCGGGCAGGTCCCCAATATCCCCTGCCAATGGTTGAGCTCCCACCTGCAGAGCCCGCACTGCGCGATCTTCACCACGACCTCGTTTTCGTAGCCGACCGAAACCTCGCGTTCCTCGATCTCGAACTTGCCCGGCTTCACCAGCACCGCTATCCTGCTCTTCATGTGTATGCCCCTCCAGGCCCCGTTCCACGTTATTCGTCGCCTTCCCGCCTTCTATTAAGCCTATCCCGTCAATAGTTCAGGACGTCCGGGTTGAATCCGGGCTTGATGGGGTCGGGCCTCACGCAGGTGGTCTTGAGGTCCACGTACCCGCCTTTCCTCGATGAGTCCATGATCGAGAGCATGATCTCGAGCACGTGCCTGGTGAAGTCGCCGTTGGGTCGGAACCCCCTGCCGTTCCGTATGGCGTACGCCATGTCCATGAGCCCTATGCCCCTGGAATTGTCGCCGTAGCCGTGCGTCGCCTGCACCTCGCGCCTGTCGCTGTTCTTCGGCTGGTATGCGATGGGGGTCAGGAATGAGTTGGGGTCACTGGCGAACAGGAACCCGTCTGTCCCGTACAGCTCGATCTTGTGGATGTAGTTGAAGCACTCCGAGGTGATGAAGAACGTCGAAAGGGCCCCGCACTCGAACTCCAGGATCGCCGTCGCTATGGTGGGGGTATGGACCGGGAACACCTTCCCGTAGTCCGGCTGCTTCGGGTCGAAGACCCTCTTCTCGGCCACGGAGTTCGCATAGCCCACGAGCCTCCTGACGGGCCCGAACAACGCGACGAGCGCGGTTATGTAGTACGGCCCCATGTCCAGGAGCGGGCCGACCCCGGGCTT
>WRCU01000007.1 GCA_009783805.1 Oscillospiraceae bacterium | reverse complement strand
CTGACAATACTTGGATGGTAACGTCCTG
This sequence comes from Oscillospiraceae bacterium, assembly GCA_009783805.1. Classification (GTDB taxonomy): domain Bacteria; phylum Bacillota; class Clostridia; order WRCU01; family WRCU01; genus WRCU01. The sequence goes on along the minus strand of WRCU01000007.1, from coordinate 15,891 downwards.
GGAAGATAAGTCTCCGCCGGGCTTTTTTATGTCCTTTTGTGCGTCTTGAAACGTCCTGGGCTAAGCCGCACTCGTTCTTTTATAGTTACCGGCAATATACCGTTCTTTCCTTAGGTGCGTCTTGAAACGTCCTGGGCTAAGCCGCAAATAAAGGGGCCACCCGAACCTATCGGGTGGCCCCTTACCGTCACTTTGCTTATTGCGGAGGGTTCGCCGTTCAAAATGCTTGTAATGTACGATTATTCGGTATGAAAACCATATATAATCAGAATATTTCGACGATATACGCATGAAAATCGTACATTACTCAACATTTGCAAGATAAATGGATGGGGCTAAGCCTAGCTGCCGCCCCTCAGCCTGAACTTCGTGGTCAGGGCCTTGAGCAAGTCGGCCTGCGAGCTCATCTCCTGGGAGGCGGCCGAGCTCTCCTGGGCCGCGGCGGCGCTCTCCTCCGAGGTGGCGGCGTTCTCCTCGGCCACCGCGCTGTTGCTTTGGATGACGTCCGAAACCTGGCTCACGTTCGACCTTATCCTCGTCACGCCTTCCGACTGGTCCTCCGAGGCCTTGGCTATCTCCATGTTGAGGCGGCTGCTCTCCTTGATGCCCTTTATTATCTCGTTGAGGCTCACGGACATCTCATTGACGATGCGGGTGCCCAGCTCGGCCTTCTCGATGGATACCTGGATGATGGAGTTGGTCTTCTTTGCGGCCTCGGCGCTCTGCGTGGCCAGGTCACGGACCTCGCCGGCGACGACGGAGAACCCGGACCCGTGCTCCCCTGCGCGCACGGCCTCGATAGCGGCGTTGAGCGAAAGCAGGTTCGTCTGCTCGGCTATGCCGTTTATCGTCTCCATTATGTTGCTGACCGATATGCTCGCCTCGGTTATCTCGTTCACCGCGGCCACCATCTCCGCCATCTGGCGGCTGCCCACCTCGGCCTTGTTTATTATGGAGTCGGCGAGCTTGGCGGCCCTGTCCGTCATGGCGACGTTCTGGCGAGTGTTCTCCGCTATGTTCGCTATGGAAGCCGAGAGGTCCTGTATGTATTCCGTCTGCTTAACGGCCCCCTCCGAGAGCGACTGGGCGCCCTCGGCCATCTGTGAGGCGCCGGAGGCGATGCTCGAAGAGGTTTCGGCTATCTGCCTGGCGCTGCTGGAGACCTGGTCGGTGGAGGCGATGATCTCATGGAACATGGAGTTCAGGTTCTCGATCATCGTGGCGAGCGACGAGCCCATCTCATCCTTGTCGGACAGCAGGCTTACCCGGTCGGTGAGGTTGCCCTCGGCCACGGCCTTCATGAGCTCGCTCACCTCGGTTATCCGGGAGGCGAAGGCCTTGACCGCCTTGATCATCTGCCCGATCTCGTTCGCTGAGTGGGAGTACGCCTCCAAGGCGACCGCGTCCTCGGACGTCAGCGCCATCTCGCCGGTCGAGCTCGCGCGGTTGAAGTAGCCCACGACCGGGGCGAGCGGCTTCTTCACGTTCCTTTGTATGACCGTGTAAATGATCAGGGCCGATATGGCCACCAGCACTATGGTGATGGGGATCACGACCAGGAGCACGTTTACTATCGGCTGGTTTATGACGCTGGTCGGGGTGACGACGACGATGTGCCATCCGGTCGAGTTGAGCGTGTTCGACGAGTAGTACTTGGGGATCCCTTGGCCGTCGTTGTGCTTGTAGTTGCCGTCCTTGGCCGCTATCGACGACCACAGGCCGGCGTAGTGGGAGCCCATCATGCTCTGCATGTACTTGAAATCGTCGCCGCTCGGGGCGTAGTCCGCCTCCGGGTGGATGAGTATGCGCCCGTCGGTGTCCAGCAGCATCATGTACGCCGACTCGCCGACCTCAGCCGAGAAGACCATGTCCTGCAGGACGTTGACCAATATGTCGATGCCGATGACGCCCCTCAGCACCCCGTCCTTGACCAGGGCGTGCGAGACCGTTATGCATAGGTCGCCCGTCGCGACGTCCACATAGAGCGAGGTCACGGCCGGCTGCGTAGTGTCGGCTATGGCCTTCCTGTACCACTCGCGCTCGGTCGCCTTCCACCAATAATACTCACTCTCTATATCGAAGCCGCTGCCCATGATAGCGGTGTCGTCGGGGAAGCCTATATAGACGTCCTGGTAGTCCGCGTTGCTGTTGATGTTAGCCGCTAGGAGCGCGAACACGTGGGCCTTGTCCAGCTCCTCTATCTGGGAGACCGAGACGGCCAGGGCTTTGGACGTAGCCTTGTGGAACATGAACCACTCGTCCAGCACCACGGACTCGTACTTCGCCTGGTAGGAGGTCTTCTCCAGGGTCTCGTCGATCAAACTGCTGCCGGCTATGAAGGTCGCTATCCCGACCGTCACCGATATGCCTATGAACGTCACGCACAGCATTATGACGGTGATCTTTATGCCGATGCTCTTCATCAGGAGGCTCTCCTTTAAGGGTCCCGTTTTAATTTGCATATCCCAGGTGCTATTTATTAACGTTAATAATGATATTATACCAACATTCGGCCATATCAATGTAACCGTAACCCAAGCCAAACGCAAGCGTCGGCACAATCACTTTACGGGGGGTAGCGATATGTCGTTCAAGGTGGCTTTCATAGGGGCGGGCAGCATAGGGTTCACGAGGGGGCTCCTTAGGGACCTCCTGTCGGTGCCGGAGTTCTCCGGGATCGAGGTGGCGTTCACGGACATCAACGAGAAGAACCTGGACATGGTCACGCGGCTGTGCCAGAGGGACGTGGACGGGAACGGCCTGAAAATAAGGATCGAGGCGACCACGGATAGGAGGAAGGCCCTGCGGGGGGCGCAGTACGTGATAAACGTCGTTCGGGTGGGGGGGATCGAGGCGTTCCAGCATGACATCGACATACCGCTCAAGTACGGCGTCGACCAATGCGTGGGCGACACGATCTGCGCGGGCGGCATCATGTACGGGCAGCGTGGGGTCCCGGTCATGCTGGACTTCTGCAAGGACATCAGGGACGTGTGCGCGAAGGACGTCCTGCTCCTCAACTACGCGAACCCGAACGCCATGATGACCTGGGCAGCCAACCACTACGGCAAGGTCAACACGATAGGGCTCTGCCACGGAGTGCAGGGCGGGCACTGGCAGATCGCGCACGCGCTCGGGCTGCAGCAGTCCGACCTGGACATAGTGTGCGCCGGGATCAACCACCAGACTTGGTACGTAAAGGTCTCCCACAAGGGTGAGGACATGACGGGGAAGATCCTGGAGGCCTTCGAGAGGCATCCGCAATACAGGGAATCGGAGAAGGTCAGGATAGACATGCTGAAGCGCTTCGGCTACTACAGCACGGAGTCCAACGGCCACCTGAGCGAGTACGTCGCCTGGTACCGCAAGCGCCCCGAGGAGATCAAGGACTGGATCTGGCTGGGCTCGTGGATATGCGGCGAAACGGGAGGGTACCTGCGGGTCTGCACGGAGGGCCGCAACTGGTTCGAGTCGGACTTCCCGAACTGGATCAAGGAGCCGGCCTGGGTGTATGACGCCTCGAAGAGGAGCCATGAGCACGGGGCGAGGATCATCGAGGGGCTGGAGACGGGCCGCATTTATAGGGGCCACTTCAACGTCGTGAATGACGGCTGCATAACGAACCTGCCGGACGACTCCATCGTGGAGGTGCCGGGCTACGTGGACGGCAACGGCGTGTCGATTCCGAAGGTGGGCGACCTGCCCATGGGCTGCGCCGCCGTCTGCAACGCCAGCATATCGGTGCAGCGCCTGTCCGTCGCCGCGGCGGCCAAGGGGGACGACCTGCTCCTGCGCCAGGCCATGCTCATGGACCCCTTGGTGGGGGCCGTATGCAACCCGCCGGAAGTCTGGCAGATGGTCGACGAGATGCTCATAGCGCAGGCCAAGTGGCTGCCGCAGTATAAGGCGCCCATCGCGGAGGCCAAGGCCAGGATGGCAAAGGGCGGGCTCATAGCGACCAAGGTCACGGAAGGCGCCGCGAGGCTCCATACCAAGTCGGTCAAGGAGATGGCCGAGGACAGGGCCGCCGCCAAGAAGAACGCCCAGGAGGCCGACAAGGCCAAGGGCCAGACGGCCGGCGAGAAGGCGGCGGGGGCGAAGGACGCCGGGGCGAAGGCCAAGGCGGGGGGCAGGATACCGGCGGCGGCGAAGGCGGCTGCGGCCAAGGCGGGGGCCGCTGCGGCCAAGACGAAGTCGGCCGTGAAGCCGGTGGCGGCCAAAGCGGGGGACAAGATACCGGCGGCGGCGAAGGCGGCTGCGGCCAAGACCAAGGCCGCGGCGGGGGCGGTCACGGCCAAGACGAAGTCGGCCGTGAAGCCGGTGGCGGCCAAGGTCAAGTCGGTCGTCAAGCCCGAGAAGTAAAGGCGCATCCGTTAGGCCCATCAATAAGGCGGTGACATGGGATTGGCGACCATCAATTGTGAGTTCAATTCGGAGACGCTCGGGATGAGGAGCTTCGCCGAGGTCATACTGCCCCAGGGAAAGGCGGGGGAGGCCGGCGCCCGCGGGGCAAACCGCAGGTACCCGGCCCTCTACCTGCTCCATGGGCTGTCGGACACGTACACCGTGTGGCGCGACCGCACGTCCATAGTGAGGTACGCGGAGGAGTACGAACTGGCCATAGTGATGCCCGACGGCCATAGGAGCTTCTACGTGAACATGGACAAGGGCCTTAGGTACTACGACTACATGGCGGACGAGCTGCGGCGGGTGATGGGGGCGCTCTTCCCGATCTCCCCCAGGCGGGAGGACACGTTCGTCGCCGGCCTCTCGATGGGGGGGTACGGGGCGCTGCGCATAGGGCTGGGCAGGCCGGACGCGTACTCGAAAGTGGCCTCGCTCTCGGGGGCGACGGATGCGGCGGCGCTCTTCAAGATGAACCCGGAAAGCGAGGAGCTCGCCAGGGTGTTCGGCGGCCCGGATAAACTCATCGGGTCGGATGACGACCTGTTCCATCTGGCGTCCAAGGTCGCGGGCCATGACCCGGCGAAGAGGGCGGCGAAGGCGGGGAAGGCGGCGAAGACGGGGAAGGCGGCGAAAGCCGAGCCCGAGGCCGCCAAGGGGCCGGACGCCTTGCCGGACATTTACCTATGCTGCGGGAAACAGGATTTCCTATATGACATGAACGTGAGGTTCAGGGACCACCTGAAAGGGCTGCCGTACGGCCTGACGTACGAGGAGGAGGACGGCCAGCACGAATGGGGCTATTGGGACCTGAAGATCCGGGCCGTCCTGAGGTGGCTTATGAAAGGCCGGGGCAAGGGGCGTTGAGTTAGGGGCATGGGGGTGCCGCCATATGGGCGAGATCGCGATACACATCCAGCTCGGGTCGGTGATGGACGACGTGAGGGCGGACCTCACGGGCACCTTGGCCAGGCTGAGGGCGATGGGATATGACGGAGTGGAGCTGCCGGGCCCCGCGGTGGGGCTCGGCCCCGCCGAGTTCCGCGACGCCATGGTGGAAGCGGGCCTAGCGGCGCCGTCGGCGACCGTCCCATGGACGGCGTTGCTGGACGATCCGGAGGTGACATTCCCTTATTACCATGACAGGGGCATAAAGACGTGCGTGCTGGGCTGGCTGGACCCGTCCATGCTGCCCGGCGGCGCGAAGGAGGGCGAGTACCGCGAAAAGATCGTCAAGGCGGCAGGGATTTTGGCCGGCCACGGGATGGAGCTGGCATGCCACAACCATGAGCACGAGTTCGCAACCGGCGCGGATGGGAGGACGCTCATGGAAGGTTTCCTCGACTCGTTCCCGCCTGAGGTGATGAGGACGCAGTTCGACCTGGGGTGGCTGGACTATGGCGGGGCGGACGCCGTCCATTTCATGGAGAGGTACGCGGGCAGGCGTTGCGGCGTGCACCTGAAGGACTACATAGACGACAGGGGGCCGCAGAGGGAGAAGGTCGCCGAGCTGCGCGCCCAGGGCATCTTCATCGAAAAACGCCCCGGATTCCTATTCCAGCCCGTGGGGTACGGGCAGGTCGACTACCCGAAGATCATAGAGGCCGTCAAGCGCATAGGCTACGGATACGTGGTGGTGGAGCAGGACAGGTCGCTCGACCGGACGCCCATGGAGGCCGCCGCCATGAGCGTCGGCTATCTGCGGGGCAAAGGGTTGGGCAAGTGAGGGAAGGGGGCCATGCGGGCGATGCGTGAGGTTAGGGTGATAACGAGGGCCGACGACGCCGGTTCGCTCATAGGGTGCAACGTGGCGTTCATGCAGGTGCTGGCGGCCGGGTTCATAAAAAACGCGTCGATCATAGCCGTCGGCCATCACCTGGACCATGCGGCCCGGCTCTTCGCGGGCGAGAAGGGCGTATGCTTCGGGATGCACGCCGCGCTCAACATGGGCGCCTCCGACTATTTCAAGTGGAGGCCGCTTACGGGATCGGACCCGGGGAACGGCTTGGTGGGCGCCGACGGCTACATGCCGATAAAACCGCACGCCCTCAAGGACACGAAGCCGGAGCTGGAGACGGTGTTCAAGGAGTACGACGCGCAGCTCGACGCGCTGACGCGCGCGGGGTTCGACATAAGGTACATGGATTCGCACTGCTTCGCGGACTCGCAGCTCGGGTTCGTCGGTGAGGCGAGGGAATGGGCCGGGAGGAAGGGGCTCATATACCACTTCGACTTCACGGGCTACAATGGCGCGCCGTCCAGGTCGTCCGTCGTCCCGGAGGTGGGGGAGGACAACGCGGCGTTCCTCACCAAGGCATACTCCGAGCTGGAGAACGGCGATTACCTGATGATCTCGCACCCATCCATATACTGCGGGGACATCATCGCGGCCGCCGGCGAAGGCGTGGCGCGGGCGCGCAGCAAGGAGGCGAACGCCTTCTCGGACGCCGACTTCATAAGGTGCGCATTGGATTCGGGCGTACGGCCGCTGCGGTACGACGAAGCCGCCCCGATGAGCAGCGAGAGCGGGACGTTCTGGTAGGGTGGGCGGCCATTCCGTATAGGCCGGCCCAGACCCTTCGCCATCGCTCAGGGTGGCATGGCTGATCGGGGATCAATGCGGCTAGGCATCACCCCTTCATATTATCCCCATCTTCGCCATCCACGCCCCGCACAGAGGGGCCCACGTGGACAGGTAAGGGTCGCCTGCGGCCAGGCCCACGCCGTGCGGGCCCTCGGCGTATATGTGCAGCTCATACGGCACCTTGGCCCTAGACAGGGCCCCGGCCATGAGCAGGCAGTTCTCCGCCGGCACGGCCGCGTCGTCGGCCGTATGCCACATGAATGTGGGGGGCGTGTCGCCGGTCACCTGCGTCTCCCCCGAAAGCAGGGCCTCCAGCATGGGGTCACGGGATTCCGGGCCGATCAGGTTGTCCCTGGAGCCGGGGTTCGTGTAGTGACCCATCGTTATGACCGGGTAGCACAGCACCATGAAGTCCGGCCTGGAGCTCACACGCTCGACCGGGTCGGGCGAGCCGGCATCGCCGCCTTCATATAGGGTGCCGGCTGAGGATGCCAAGTGGCCCCCCGCCGAGAAGCCGACGACCCCGATCCTATTCGGGTCCACCCCATACGCGGCCGCGTTGGCGCGGACGTGCCGGACGGCGCGCTTGGCGTCCATGAGAGGGTGGGGGTGCCTGTACGGCGCCACCCTATAGTGCAGCACGAACGACGAAAGGCCGATCCCGTTGAGCCATATGGATATGGGCGCCCCCTCGTGCGGGGCGCGGACCTGGTAGCCGCCTCCGGGGAAGACGATCGCGCATGGGCGCGCCCCGGACCCGGATGCGCCCCCCCCAACCGCGGCCGACCTTGCGCCGCCCGGTACGGGAGCCCCGACCGAACCGCCGTCCGAGCCCGCCGGCCCCCCATCCAGCAGGTACGGGGCGAGCACGCAAATGCCGCCCGCGTTCTGCGGGTTGGCCTTGCCGCATCCCTCATCGTAGCCCGGTATGGGCCCGTCCCATATGCTCACCATTTCCTGTCGTCCACCCCCCCTTTATTCGCCGACCTTTTCAAGGCCTTCAAGGCGTTGCCCGCCATCACCCTCAGGATCGTCCTATAGAGGCCCAACGTCAGGAAGCCGAGCATGAGCCCGGCCACCATGAACCCCACCGCGCCTATCAGCCCCTCGCCCGTATCGGCCACCGCGAATGACTCCAGGGCGGCGAAGGCCCTCAGCCCGACCGCGTTGCAAAAGAGTATGACCGACGAGATGACGAACAGCGCGCCGGTAAGGGCGAGGAAGGCGGACGCCAGCAGGCCGGCGGCGTACATCGGCGCATGGATGGCGAGGCGGGCGTCATAGCCGAAGGAGTAGTACGCCGACTTTACGGACTTGCGCAGCCCGACGCCGTAGACCGCGTCCCTTATGTGCCGCTCCCTCGCCTCGCGGTCCGGCGAGCCCCCCGTAGCCATCGGCCGTCCCCCCATCCGCCTTAGGATCCTGTCAATATTATATTTATGCCGCCCATAATGCTATCTTTAGCTTTATTACGGCATATGTAGCGACGCGAAGGAGGATGGCCATGGGGACGGATTTCCTGCGGAAGGGCGGGCCAGCGAACGACTGGGAGGACCAATGGACGGTCTGCAGGGGCAAGGAGCCCGGGCACGCCGCGCTCCTGCCGCATGGGGACGTGGGCCCCGCACCCCTAGGGGACGGCCTTCCCAGCCCATGGAGGCTGGGGCTGAGCGGGGAGTGGAGGATGCGGTACTTCCCGTCCGTGGAAGGCATATATGAGGGCGTCTTGACCGAGGGGACCGACGGGGAGGGGTGGGCGACGATCCCCGTCCCCTCCAACTGGCAGATGCACGGCTACGACATCCCGGTCTACACGAACGTTAGGTACCCCATACCCGTCGAGCCGCCCTACGTGCCCGCCCAGAACCCCGCGGGCGTCTACCGCAGGCACTTCGCGCTCGGGAAGGATTGGATGGGCAGGCGCACGTACATAGCCTTCGAAGGGGTGGACGGGGCCATGTACCTGTTCGTGAACGGGGTGAACGTCGGCTACAGCCAAGGCTCGAGGACGCCGGCCGAGTTCGACGTCACCGACCTCGTCTCCGAGGGGCGCAACGAGCTGTGCGCGGTCGTGCTCAAGTGGAGCGACGGGACCTACCTGGAGGACCAGGACAAGTGGCGCATGAGCGGGATCTTCCGTGACGTCCACGCGTACTCATTGCCGACCGCGCATATAAGGGACGCCTTCTTCACCTCGGAATTCGACGGGGGCTACGATGACGCTAAAATAAGGCTCAGGGTGAACGTAAGGAACGCTTCGCGCGAGGGCACGGGCGCCCTGAGCCTTTCGTACAGGCTGTACGACGGCGGGAGCGGCGTGGCGCACGAAGGGGAGTCCAGGGCCTTGGAAGGCCTAGGGCCGCACGAGGAGAGGGTGGTTTCGTTCGCCGCCGAGCTGGCGCGGCCAATAAAATGGAGCGATGAGACGCCCTACCTGTACACGCTGGCCATGGCGCTGTCCGACGCGTCGGGGGCGGAGGCCGAGCGCGTCTCGATCAAGGTCGGGTTCAGGAAGGTGGAGGCCAGGGGGGGGAGGATCCTCGTCAACGGCGTGCCGATCATCCTGAAGGGGGCCAACAGGCATGAGCACGACGACGTCAGGGGGGCCTGCGTCACGCGGGAGTCCATGCTCGCGGACATAAGGCTGCTCAAGTCGCACAACTTCAACAGCGTGAGGACGTCCCATTACCCGGACTGCCCGGAATGGTACGACCTATGCGACGAGTATGGGATCTTCCTCATCGACGAGGCCGACATAGAGTGCCACGGGATGGTCCAATGGGGCAGGGGGAGGGCCGGGTCCCACAGGCTGGAGCCCGCGGAGGACGCCTCGTGGCTGAACGCCTTCCTGGACAGGGGCGTGCGGATGGTGGAGCGCGACAAGAACCATCCCAGCGTGATCATGTGGTCGCTGGGGAACGAGTCGGGCTACGGGCCGAACCACGACGCGATGGCCGGCTGGATGCGCGGGTACGACCCGTCGAGGCCCATCCATTATGAGGGCACGATCAGGTGGGACGGCGGTAAAATCTCGCCGAGCGTGGACGTCATAAGCTGCATGTACCCGTCCGTGGAGGGCATAAGGCGATTGGCCTCCGCCGAGGGGGAGGACAGGCCCGTGATCATGTGCGAGTATTCGCACGCCATGGGGAACAGCAACGGGAACCTCAAGGAGTATTGGGACGCCGTGCGGTCATGCCGGAGGCTGTGCGGCGGTTTCATCTGGGAGTGGGCGGACCATGGGATCCTGCGCGGGGACGGGGAAGGCGCGCGCCATTGGGCCTACGGCGGCGACTTCGGAGACGAGCCCAACGACGGGAACTTCTGCATCGACGGCCTTATATGGCCCGACCGGCGCCCGCACCCGGGCATGGAAGAGTGCAGGAAGGTCCTGCAGCCGCTGCACGTCACGGCGGCGGACTTGCCGGCCGGGAGGCTGCGCGTCAGGAGCGAGTACGGGTTCACGGACGCCTCTGGCCTATGCATGGGATGGGAGCTCAGGAGGGACGGGACGCCACTCAGGGGAGGCACGGTGGAGGGGTTCCGGGTCGGGCCCATGTCGGAGGCGGAGTTCACGGTGGACTACGGATGCGCCTTGGACTCGCCGGGCCATGAGCATTGGCTGAACGTGCGTTTCACCTTGAAGGAGGACGCGCCTTGGGCGCCCAAGGGCCATGTCGTGGCCTGGGAGCAGTTCGGGCTGCCCGTCGTCCCGCGGACCGCCCATGCAACGGCGCGCGCCCCGTCGGGCCGGCCCTTGGAGGCGGCGGCGGAGGCCGGGGGCGCCAGGGTGAGGGTGCGCGGGGACGGGTTTGAGGCGGCTTTCAGCAAGGCCACGGGCATGCTGGAGTACTTTGGGGACGGCAAGGGGGCGTTGATCGACGGGCCCATGGCGGTGAACCTGTGGAGAGCGCCCACGGACAACGACGCGCCGCTTCAGGCGAGGAGATGGCGCGAGGCGGGGCTGGATGCCATGGAGTACGTGCCCGTCGAGGTCGGGTTCGACTTGGCCGGCCACAGCGCCGCACGCTTCTGGGCGCGGCTCACGGGCTACGGCGCCGGGAAGGCCGCCGTCTCCTGCGGCGTCTCGTACGCCGTGTACCCGTCCGGGGAGGTCAAGGTGGGGCTGGAGGTCCATCCATACCCCCACCTATACAGCCTGCCGAGGATCGGGCTGGCCATCAGCGTCCCCGGAGGGTTTGAGGACGCCGAGTGGTACGGCAGGGGGCCTGGGGAGAGCTACTGCGACCGCAAGGCCGGCAGCCCCGTCGGGCTATACTCGTGCAAGGTGGACGACTTCTACGTGCCGTACATAATGCCGCAGGAGAACGGCAACAGGACGGACGTGCGGTGGATGGCGCTGAGGGACGGGGCGGGCAGGGGGCTGCTGATCCGCGGCGCGCCGACCTTCGAGGCGAGCGCCCACCACTATACGGACGCCGACTTCGCCGAGGCCAGGCATACGACGGACCTAAGGCGCAGGGAAGGGATAACGCTGCGCATGGACCTTAGGAACGCGGGCCTGGGGGGGGCGAGCTGCGGGCCGGACACGCTGCCCGAATACAGGGTGGCCCCGGAGCCAACCGATGGGGCGTTCTGGCTATCGGCCCTGGGGGCCGGGTCCGATCCGATGGACGAATACGTCGGGTCGGCCTTGCCTTACACGAAAATTTAATCCGCGCAAGGTAAGATTAAGGGTCGGTTATACCGATATATCTGTAGGCGACAACGCGTTTTTGTGACCCGCGGCACTTGGCGGCGGCCACGCCCCGAATGTTTAGGAGATTGCTGAATCCCATCATGGAGGAATGAGTATGCGCATTGAAGCGAGTGATCCGGTAGGGGCCGCAACCAGGGTGCAGACGCCGCAACCCGCCCAGGTCAAGTCGGGCGAGGAGTCGGAGTCGCTGCGCCCGCCTTTGCCGACGGTGCAGGTCAAGCCGACGGTGAAGGGGCAGGACGACCAAGGCAAGAACAAGGAAAAGGACAATGAGCTCGCGAGGTTCGACAGGATCCTGGCCGAGTCCATTGAGAGGGCGAACAAGGCCCTGACCGGGTACGACAGGTACTTTGAGTACTCCGTCCATGAGAAGACCAACGACATCATGGTCAAGGTCGTGGACAAGGAGACCAAGGAGATCATCAGGGAGGTCCCGCCGAAGAAGATCATCGACCTCATCGCCAGCATGATGGAGATGGCCGGGATATTCATCGACAAGAAGGCCTGAAAGGGCTAGGCGGCGAAGGAAGGCCTAGGCAACCCGCATCGAGGCGCCGACTGCCGGTGACGGCATGGGCGCCGCGTTCGCCGATGGGGGCAGCGAAGGAAAGGTTGGTACGCGGATAGATGCCTTTGATGAACATAACCGATTACCTCAGTTCCAATAACAGGCTCATGGGACTGTCCGGGCTCGACATCGAGGGGATGATGAAGAGCGTCGCGAAGACGGCCAGGAAGCCCGTGGACCTCCTGTACCAGCGCAGGCAGCTGCTAGAGTGGCGTCAGGCGCAGTACAGGGAGGTGACCGCGAGGATAACGTCCTTCAAGAACGCGCAGTTCGACGTGCTGAGGGGCGACCAGAGCATACTGTCGCCGGCCTTCTTTAAAAAGTACCAGACGACGGTCAGCCATCCGGACCTGGTCGGGGTGAGCTACGGCGTGAGCGCCAAGAACGTGTCGCACACGATCTCCATAGACCGGCTGGCGACCTACGCCACGATGACGGGCGGGGAGGTCTCGGCCGAGGTGCAGGCCTCGGGCGAGGCGGATTGGACGGCCGCGCACGGCAGGGTCTTCTACATGGAGATAGACAGCGTGCTGCGCCTCGTCACGGTCGGCGAGGACATAGTGGACGCGGCCACGCTGCAGGATGAGCTGGACAGGATATTCGGGACGGACATGGTTACCGTCACGGACGACTTGGGCAGGATCGGGTTCGAGACCGACGGCATCACCTCCAGCAAGGTCACCCTGCGCAGGGTGAGCAGCTCCGGGAACGACGCCCTGACCGCCCTGGGGTACGGGCCCAACGACAACCTGAGCAACAGGATACAGGCCGAATACACGCTGACCAAGCTGAATGAGGTCGGCGACCTGCACAACCCGGTAACGTTCGACGCGCTCGGCCAGGTGAGGTTCAAGGTGAACGGGACCGAGTTCGCGTTCAGGTCTTCCGACAGCCTCGCCAGGATCATGGAGACGGTGAGCGCCTCCGAGGCCGGCGTGACGATGCGCTATGACGAGCAGGCCGATAAGGTCGTGTTCACGGCGAAGGTGGGCGGGGCGGGCAGGACCATAAGCCTGGAGGAGACCGGGCTGGCCGGCGGCGACTTCCTAAGCGCCCTGGGCTTCGACACCGGCGCGGCGACCCAGTTCGACCCGCCGCAGTACGAGGCGGGCGAATACGCCAGGGTGACCGTCGACGGCAGGCTGTACAGCCTGGAGAGCAATGACTTCGACATCGACGGCGTCTCCTACAGCTTGAAGGGCGCGTCGGTCGGCACGGTGATAAAGGTCTCGGCGAAGGTCGACACGGAGCACGCGCTGGCGGGCGTCAAGGCGTTCATCGCGGCCTACAACGACATGCTGGACATGGTGAACGGCAAGTACAAGCAAAGGTACGAGTACAATAAGTACCCGCCCCTGACCGAGGACCAAAAGGAGAAGCTCAGGGACTCCGAGATAGACGCGTATGAGTCCAAGGCCAAAGTCGGCCTGCTGTACAACGACCCGATACTCGTGGAGTTCGTGAGGGACATCCGCAGGGCCGTCAGCGACCCGGTCTCCGGCGTCACGGGCCTGCTGGCGTCGATAGGCATAACGTCCATGGACTACTCGGAGGGCGGCAGGCTCTACCTCAACGAGTCCAGGTTCCTCAGCGAGATGGAGAGGGACGCCGACAACGTCGCCGAACTTTTCACGAAGAGGTCTAGCATAGACATCAACGCCCTGAACCGGACCGCTCACGGATTCAACGAGCTCGTCGATTTCCGCATGAAGATCCTGCAGTATCGGGGCGTCGCCATCACCCCCGACACGGTCATAGACACGTCCAGCCCGCTCTCGTCTTCGGAGAGGGGCATCCTAAGGACCATATGGCGGCAGGAGAGCGGCATCGCCCAGAGGATGCTGGACGTGATCAACGACAACGTCAGCACGATACGCTACAAGGGCGTCGACCAAAAGGGCAAGCTCATCATGAAGGCTGGGGTCGAGAGCGACACGTCCGGCACGAGCAACTCCATGAACAAGGAGCTCACCGAGTTCGAGCGCAGGATCCAGATAGCCGAGCGCAGGTACCAGAAGATAATCGACGACTACCTCAACAAGCTGACCGCGCTCGAGACGGCCATGGCCAGGATGAACCAACAGACAGCGTGGGTCATGCAGCAGTTCGCGGACATAAACTGAGCGACGGCCGATGGCCTTACGCCCCGCCAAGGCGGCCCAAGGGGAGATCATGACGCCTAACGAGAGCCAGTACAGGCAAAACAGCATAAAGACCGCGAAGCCGGAGGACCTCCTCCTCATGCTGTACAACGGGATGCTCAAGTTCCTGGGTCAGGCCATCAGGCGGATCGAGGAGGGCGACGTCCAGGAGGCGCACAACCAGATATTAAGGGTCGAGGACATACTGCTCGAGCTGCAGGTCTCATTGGACATGAACTATGACGTGTCCATATCGCTCGCCCTGCTGTACGACTACATATACCGGCGCCTGGTGGAGGCGAACTCCAGGAAGGACAAGGACGCGCTGTGGGAGGTCGCGGGGCTGATCCGTGAGCTGCGCGACACGTGGGGCGAGGCCCAAAGGCAGATCAGGGAGGGCGGGGGCAGGCAGGCGCCGGAGGCTAAGGCGGAGGCCGAGGCCGACGATGAGCAAAAATCAAGGGCGTACCGCGAGTCCAAGGCGCAGCGCGACAAGAGCATAGGCGCCATATCGTCGATACTCGGCGTCAAGGACGAGAGCATAGAGAGCATGGTCAAGAAGAGGAATGAGCTGCTCAGCGGCGACCTTAGGAAGGAGCAGCAGCCATCGGCCCAGGAAGGCGCGGCGTCGGGCGCGGTCGGCTCGAACGTGAACGCCGTGCTGGGGGGTGAGGGCCTCCCCGGCGCGTCGGAGGGGCCGGCTGACCAGGCAGTGGGCGCGCCGCCCCGAATGGGCGCGCGGTCGGCCGGTGGGGAGAGGGCCTTGGGCGAAGGCGATCCGACCGATCCCGGGGCCGCGGCGGAGGTCGCAAGGACGGTCGAGGCGGTGAGCGAGTCGGTCAGGGAGATCGCCCTCGAGGTGGGGGCGCGGGCCGCCGGCGGCGGGGCGGGCGAGCCTGGGGGCATGGGCGGTGAGGGTGAGGCCCAGACGGAGCGGCCGACCTTATTGAACCAGCCCAGGAACCCGATACGCCAATTCCCCGTCAACGTGAAGGGCGTGTACTCAAAGGCGAGGAAGGAATCGCAGCAGCCGGCCGCGGGAGCGGGCAAGGTGAACATCCTATCCGAATGACGGAGGCCATGAATGGTTGAGCCCCCCGTAATGAGCGCCGAGGAGGCCGCGGCCGCCCTAGGCCGCATGGAGTCTTCCATAAAAGGGAAGTCGGCGAGGATGAACGAGCTTTTAGGGCTGACCTCCAGCCAGCGCGCATGCGTGGCGGCCGAGGACGCCGAGGGCCTGTTGGCCTTGGTGGAGCAAAAGGGCCGGGCGATGGCGGAGATCGATGGGATGGACCTCGAGTTCCTCGGATGCTTCCAATCATTGAAAGGGTATCTGGGCGTATCCAGCCTGGAGGGGATGACGGCGGAGGCCTTGGAGGCCAAAGGCCTGGACGCGGCCGTCATGAGGGGCGTGAAGGCGCACGTGGCGTCGACCGCCAATGCGATCAAGGAGCTGCAGGCGATGGACTCGGAG
>WRCU01000006.1 GCA_009783805.1 Oscillospiraceae bacterium | reverse complement strand
TCCGTCAAGGACGCGAGGATGATTTGCGAGAGTTGGAAGGGGGATACCGAGTCGGCCTACTTAGGCATCCTCAACAGCTTCATGAGGAACGAGCGGCTTTCGGCCCTGCTCGGAAAGGTCAACGAAGCAGGCCTTTGAACCTGGCCGCCTCATACGCCGTCAAGGCGGCGGCGAAGCCCGCGTTCAACGAGTCGACCCCATCGGCCATCGGCAGGCGCACCCTCACCACCTTTACCCCGCCGCCCAAGCCCTCCCATAGCGGGGAGACGCCGGCGTGCTCGTTGCCCGTAACCAAGGCCACCTTGCCCCCGTAGTCCGCGCCGAAGACGCTCCGGTCCCCCCTAAGATCGTTGACGAACGCCGTGAGCCCGACCCTCGCCGCGAAAGCGGCGAAGGAGCCCATGTCGGCCTCCACGACCGGTATGATGAATCCTGCGCCCAGGCTCGACCTGATGGACCTGCTGTGCAGGAAGCCCGCCTTCCTGTTGACGATGACGACGCCGGCGCATCCCGCGGCGGCCGCGCTGCGCACGCAGGCGCCGACGTTCCCCGGCGTCTCCAGCCCGTCCAGGACCATGACCATCCCGTCGTCGCCCATCTGAATGTCGCCCATCGTGAAGGCCGGGTACTCGCAGGCCATGAAGGCTCCCTCCGCCCCCTCGCGGTCGGATATGGCACGCGCCGCCCTCTCCCCCACCAGGTACCTCTCGCCCGCCATGGCGCCGATCGCCTTGAGGTCCCCCCAAAAGGCGGCATGGCCGCCGCCCCCCGCGCCCGCCGCCGCCCCGGCCGCTCCGGGTCCGCCGGGGTCCCCGCCTCCGTACCGCTTGATTAATATTTCCTCGCACGCGAAAAAGGACAGAACCTTCACGGTTCCGCCCTTCACCCACCTGGCCGGCCATACGCCCTCCGCGTAGAACCGCCTTTCGCCCGGGGCGGGGGCCTTGACATTCAAGGCCCTTAACTCAGCGACCTTTGGGTGGCTGGGCCCTACGCGAACGAATCCTTGAAATGGGCTTCCTACATCCACGGCAGCCTGGACCTCAGGCGTTGAAAGCCGCGATGAGCTCCTTCAGCGTCCTTTCGGCATCCCCGTTGGCGACCTGGCAGGTGCCGGCGTTCCTGTGCCCTCCCCCGCCGTACCTGAGCATGATCTCCCCGATGTCGGCCTCGGACGACTTGTTAAATATCGACTTGCCGACCGTGAAGACGGAATTCTGCTTGCGGACGCCCCACATGCTGTGTATGGAGACGCCGCATTGGGGGTTCAGGACGTAGATCATGAAGCGGTTCCCGGCGTATATGGTCTCCTCGTTCTTCAGGTCCAGGACGACCACGTTGCCGTGGACGCTCGCGCACTTCATCAGCTGGTCCTTGAAGAAGGCCTGCTGCTCGAAGTACAGGTCCACCCTCTCCTTGACGTCCGGGAGTTTTAATATCTCGTCGATCGTGAAGTCCTTGCACAGGTCTATGAGGTTCATCATGAGCGCATAGTTCGATATGGTGAAGCTCCTGAACCTGCCCAGGCCGGTCCTCGCGTCCATGAGGAAGCTCAGCAGCACCCAGCCTTTGGGGTCCTTCACGTCGTCCATGGCGAACGCCGCGGAGTCCGCCTTGTCCACGGCCTCCATCATGGCGTCGAAGTGCGGCCTGAAGGTCCCGGACCCGCCGTAATGGTCGTAGACCACTCGGGCGGTCGACGGGGCGTCGGGGTCGAGCACCAGGTTCGCGGCCTTGTCGCCCGTCCTGACGACCTCGCTGGAGTGGTGGTCGAAGACCAGGTGCGCGCCCTCGACGTATGGGAGGTTCGTCGTGATATCCATGTCGGTGATCTCCACCAACCCGTCCTGCATGTCCTTCGGGTGCACGAAGGTGATCTCGCCGATGAGGCCCATCTCCTTGAGCAGGACCGCGCATGCCAGCCCGTCTATGTCGCTCCTGGTGACCAGCCTGTACTTCTTGCCGATTTCCGCCATATTTGGCCTCCCCATGCCTTAGCACGCTAGACTGCCATGCCTACACGCCAAACCCACGCAATCGCCGCCGCCGGCCGGCCCCCCCATGCCTATCCGCCTAGGGTCGGCCCGTCGGACTCCAAGGCCCTATGCATCCCCGCGTATATGCCGTCGAGGCTCAAAAGCTCGGCGTGCGTGCCCGTCTCCTTGATCTCCCCTTTTTCGATGACCACAATCTTATCAGCTTCCCTTATGGTTGACAACCTATGGGCGATGACTATCACCGTCCTGCCTACCGAGGCCTTCGCCATGGCGGCCTGGAGCCTCGCCTCCGTTATCGCGTCTATGCTCGCCGTGGCCTCATCGAGTATGAGTATCGACGGGTCGTGCGCCAGCGCCCGCGCGAACGAGATCAACTGCCTTTCGCCCGCCGAGAACGTGCAGCCCCTTTCCATGACCTCCTCCCCGTACCCTCCGCCCAGCGACCCGATGAACTCGGCCGCGCCCCCGCGCTCGGCCGCCCTCTCAACGGCCTCGCGGCCGATCGGGTCGTTCAGGCTGATGTTGGAGGCCACGTCCCCCGTAAAGAGGAACACGTCCTGCTGGACCACCGCTATGGCCTTCCTGAGGCTATGGAGGTTGTATTCCCTTATGTCCCTCCCGTCCAGAAGCACCTTCCCTGACCCGACGTCATAGAACCGGGCCAGGAGGCTTATTATGGTGGTCTTGCCCGACCCCGTCGCGCCGACGAACGCCACGGTGGACCCAGGCTCTATGGTCACGGAAAAGTTCCTAAGGACCCAGTCATCGCCCCCATAGGCGAACCATACGTCCCTAAACTCGACTGAGCCCGCGACGGCGCCCGGCTCCGGCGCGAACCCGCCCTCCAGGTCCTCCTCAGCCGCGTCGTCGTCCATGATCTCGAATATCCTGTCCGCGGAGACTATCGCCGACTGTATGGACGTGTACTTCTCCGACAGGTCGCTGATAGGCTCGAAGAATTGCTTCACGTATGTGATGAAGGCGTACAGCACGCCTATCTCCAGCGTCTTGCCGAGCACCGCCCCCGCGCACGCGAAGACCAGAGCCGCTATCGTGAGGTTGTTTATTATGTCGACCACGGGCCGGCAGAGCCCGTTGAGGATTACCTCCCTCAGGCTGTACTTGAAGAACTCGTCGTTGAGCCGCCTTATCCTCTCATTTTTGGCGTCCTGCCTGTTGAAGGCCTGGATGACCTTCATACCCTGGATGCTCTCGGCCAGGAACGCGTTGATCCGCGCGACCATGCCCTTGACCTTGACAAAGTTCCTGCCGGCCGCCCGCCGGTACAGCACCACCACGGTGAGGATGAGCGGCACGCAGCCCACGGCGACCGTCGCCATGTAAGGGTCCAGAGCGAACATCATCGCGACGATCCCGACTATGAGCACCAGGTCCCGGAACATGGTGACCACCACCCCCGAGAAGATCTCGTCCAGGGCCTCCACGTCGTTCGTCACCCTCGTGAGTATCCGTCCGGACGACATGCCGTCGAAGAACTTCATGGACATCCTCTGCACCTTGCCGAAGATGCCCGTCCTTATGGTGTGCATGATCCTCTGCCCAACCCACGTGAGCGCATAGGTCTGTAGAAACCCGACGGCCGAGCCCAGCGCTATGAGCGCGAAGTAGGCCAGGCCCAGGGCCGTCAGGGCCGGCATGTCGCCGCGCCCCACGGTCAGGTAGTCGTCTATCACCGTCTTGACGATGAACGGCCTGAGCAGTATCGCCAGGTTCTGCACGGCCGACAGGGCGAGCGCGGCGGCCACGTGCGGGGCGTACGGCCTGAAGTAGCCGGCCAGCCTCCCGACCTGCAGCCTCCCCTTCCTGGGCTCGAACTCGCCGTCGTCCGGGCGCCCGCCGGGTTCGATGTCGGGCGCGGCCTCGCCGCGGCCGCCGCCTTGGGCCGCGCCGCGCCTAGGAAATGACGTTAAAGGCCACCTACGGCCCGTCCCCCGCCCCATGCTCACGTCTCGCTTATCTCCCTGTACAGCCCGCCCTCGATGGCCATGAGCTCCGCGTGCCCGCCCCTCTCGACCACCCTGCCCCCGTCGAGCACGATGATCTCGTCGCAGCCCATGACCGCGCTGATCCTATGCGATATGACCACTCCGGTCCTACCCTTCAGGCTGTCCCCCAGGTTCGCTAGGATCGCCTCGGCCGTCGTCGGGTCCACCGCGGACAGGCAGTCGTCGAACAGCAGTATCCTCGGCCTCTTTATGAGCGCCCTGGCGATGCTCACCCTCTGCTTCTGCCCGCCGGAGAGCGTCATCCCCCTCTCGCCCACGACCGTCCCGTACCCGTTCGGGAAGGACTCCACGTCGCCGTGGATGCCGGCCAGCCTCGCCGCCTCCTCCACCTCGGCCTGAGAGTACCCGTCGCCCGCGAACGCTATGTTGTCCGCTATGCTGGCCGAAAATAGGAAGCAGTCCTGCGGCACGTAGCCCACCGCCTCGCGGACGGTCGACTTCGGCACCTTGTTCGCGTCCACGCCGTCGAAGAGGACCATCCCGTCGCCGAATCCGTACATGCCCATGAGGACGTTCGCTATCGTCGTCTTGCCGCTCCCCGTCTTGCCGACTATCCCCAGCGTCCCGCCCGGCGCGATCTCGAACGAGACGCCCTCCAGGACGTTCCTGCCGCCCTCCCCATCATACGAGAAGGTAAGGCCCCTCACCTCCACGCGCCCGCCGACCACGTGGCCGTCCGCGCCCAACCCCTCGTTAGTGCGCGCCGTCGGGCTGCGGAACAGGCCGTCTATCCTCCTGAAGGAGGCCATGCCCCTCTGCCATATCTCGATTATCCTGCTCACGTTCATGACCGGGGCCATGATGACGATGATGTACGTGTTGAAGGCCACGTAGTCGCCGAGCGAGATGCCGCCGTCCAGGACCTGCCTCCCCCCCATCACGATGAAGAGCAGGAAGCTGACCCCGAACCCCACCTGCGCGGTGGGGCCGAGTATGGCCGATACCCTGGTCAGGGACATCCTGGCCTTCACCCTGTCGGCGCTCAGCGCCTCGAACGCCTCGGTCTCCTGGCGCTCCTGGCCGTAAGCCTTTATGACCCTGATCCCGGAGACGTTCTCCTGCACCTTCTCCGATACTTGGGCGAACGACTCCTGGACCCTCGTGAACCTGGAGCGTATGGACTTGCGCAGCCTGACCATCGCGAGGACGATGAGGGGCGCGGGCGCCAGCGCCATGAGCGTGAGCGCCGGGTCGATGGCCGTCGCCATGAACCATATGGAGACGCAGGCGGTGGTGAGCCCCTCGAGTATGGCCACCACCCCGAACCCGAAGTTCATGCGGATGGCCTGGATGTCGTTTATCGCATAGGCGATGAGGTCCCCGGTCCTCGACCCGTCGTAGAATTTGGGCGTCAGGCGCTGCATCTGGGCGAACAGCGCGTTCCTCAGGTAGCACTCGACGTTCCGGCAGTTGCCGATGAGCATGTAGCGCCAGACGAACTTCAGCGCGAAGACGATGAGGACGCAGGCCATCATGCGTGCGGCCAGCGCCCTGACGTCGCCCTCGTCCGCGGAGGCGTCCCTGAGCGCGTCCGTTATCAGGCCGAGCACCTTCGGTATGTAGGACGCCACGAAGCTGCACGCGAGGAGGGTGAGACAGCCGATGGCGTAGCTCAGCCTCCTGGACTTTATGAATTCCAGGATGGTCCTTCTTCCCAGGTCATTCAAGGCCGGCCGGCGACGCGCCCCCCACGGCCCGACGCGTCGCGCCGCCCACCGCGGTCAGCGCCTCCCATATCCCAGAGCCTCGTACCCATCCTGCATCCTCCGGACGAAGCCGACGCTCTTCTCGAAGCAGGCGACCGGGTCCAGGCTCTTGTCCCCCGGCGCGAACAGCTCAAACAGCATGGCCAGCCTATCCCTATAGGCCGAGCGGTCGAATATGACCTTGAACTGCCTTTCCAGATCCGCGTCGCCGTCACCCAGCGCGCAACCCGTCACCAGGTAGTGCGTCGGCCCCTGCTCGCCCTTGACCATCTTGTGGTCCTTGAAGTGGGTGCCTATGACGTACGGCGCGGCCTCCTCGCAGGCCCTCACCGGGTCCTCCCCGATGTGCAGCGCGTTCGCGGTGTCCAGGAATATGCAGAGCCTAGGGGTCTCCCTTATGAACTCCACTATCTCCGACACGTAGAAGTCGGCGTGGTTCTCCATGGCCAGGGGCGCGCCCATCTCCCAGCAGGCCCTGGAGATCGGCGAGATGGCCTTCGAAACCCTCTCGACGCGCTCCTCCCACGGCCACCTCCGGTCGTAGCGGTGCCCGCAGCCCGCCCCGCACATGGTGATGGTCGCGCGGCTGGGCTTCACGTACCTCTCTATGAGCCTTATCTCCTCCTCCGCCTTCCTCTGCATGTCGCCGAAGTCGCCGGAGGCGTGGCCCGTGCCGGCGTGGAGGTTCATGTGCATGTCGCGGTCGGCCAGCTCCTGAAAGACCCTGTCCCGAACGGCGGGGTCCATCTTTTCCAACGCCCTGGGCGACTCGCCGAAGCCCTTCATGCCGTAGCGTTGCAAAAAGTCCATCTTCGCTATCTGGGGGACCGGGTCGCCCCCTTCCGTAAATTCCGGATACCAATAGAGGGCCAGCCCCCAATACGTGCTCCCCGGATAGTCCTTTACCCTCACCATACCGATATCGCGGCGCCGCGTCCCCGCGCTCCACGCGGCGCGCCCCCCCTCACCGAGTTTATTGGGCGGCTGGGCGCCGCCGGCATTACCCAAGGCATTATACCAAATCAGCCCCGACCCATCGCCGAGGCAGGCGGCCCCCGCTACGGCGCGCAATCCCAAGCTCGCTTAAATCCCGCGCCCATGCCCGTGCCGACGCCCACGCCCATGCCCGATCCATGCCCGTGCCGGCGTCCGCGCCATATGGACCCCGCGTTTGCCTTGGCGGGCCGCGTCGCCTATCATTAGGCCATCGCGGGCGATGGGGCGCGGCCCAGGCCGGGCCCGAAGGCGGGCGAGACTATAATTTTACATGGAGGCAGCGCATGGCTGAGCTGAGAATCGAGTTCTATTCCGACCCTTCCGCCGACGGCGGGCATGAGGGGCTCATAAACAGCGTAAGGTACATATCCGGCCTCACGATGCACTGCGAGCATCTGATCGGGGGCCGCTACGTCTCCGGGACGCGCTCGGCGGTGGGCAGGCCCTATTACCAAGGCGGCGCGGACCCCATGGGCGCGGGCCGGCTCAGGGGCTTCTGCGGGTACCTGCCCATAGAGGCCTTCGCGCTGGAATCAAGCGGCGTCTCGCTCCACAACGGCTGGTCATGGGCGGGGCAGTCATGCCGCGATGAAGTCATAAACGGGGTCCCCTGCCTCCGCGGAGCGGTGGAGCTTTCGCATGGGGCCATGCCGGTCAGCCTGACGGTGATCACCGTGATGGACGGCACCGGCTTCCTGGAGCGCTGGCTGACGGTCAGGAACCTGTCGGACGGCCCCTTGGCCATATCGGGGGTCGAGCCCTTGCGCGGCCTGCTGTGGCATCTGGCCGACAGGGCGGAGCACGGGGTGGACGGCACGTTCACACTGACCACGCTGCCGCACGTGCAGTGGGGCTACGAGGGCTGCGCCGACGCGCGCGCGCTGACGCCCGGGACCCACGAGATCGTCAGCCGCCGGGGCCGGTCAGGCTGGGGCGTGCCGTGGTTCATGGCGCGCAACGAGGCGAGCGGCGAGGTGGCGGTCGGGCACCTCGAGTGGTCGGCCAATTGGCGCATGTCGTTCGAGCACCTGAGCCCCATAGGCCAGAACGACATGGCGCTGCTGTTCGGGATCGGCCCGCACGCCCGGGCGCCGCAGCTCGTGATCGGCCCCGGCGGGGCGGCGGAGACGCCGCGCGCGCACCTGGGGCTGTTCGCCGGCGGGGTCGCCGCGGCGGTGCAGAGGACCCACGACCACGTGAGGAACGTATCCCGGAAGGCCGACGAAAAAAATCTGCTGATAGGGTCAGCCAGGATCGTCGACGGCGGGCTCGACTGGCTGGAGGCCGAGGCGAGGCTGTCCGCGGAGCAGGGCATGGAGTACTTCATGGTCGACGCGGGCTGGTACGGCAACCTGAAGGCCAATTGGTACGAATCCACCGGCGACTGGGACGTGACCCGCTTCGGGGGCACGCTCGCCAGGGTCAGGGAGATCATACAAGGGTACGGGATGAAGTTCGTCCTATGGATGGAGCCGGAGTCGATGGGCTCAGGCTCCGAGCTGAGGAAGGCCCACCCCGATTGGGCGATCCGGCGCGACGGCGCTCCCGCCGACGGCGAGGGGCGCGTCCTCGACCTGTCCAGGGACGAGGTCGCGGAGTTCGCGGAGGCGGCCGTGATGAGCGTCTTCGCGGAGCACAAGGTGGACGGGTTCAAGGTGGACTACAACACGGCCTCGGGCGAGCATGGGGAGAACGTGCGCTTCGGCCTGCCGGAGAGCGCGGCCTGGCGGTACGTGGAGAGGCTGTACGCCATATTCGACCGCGTCGCGGCCGAGTACCCGGACGCCGTGCTGGAGAACTGCGCCGGCGGCGGCGGGAGGAACGACTTGGGCCTGTTCCGGCGCTTCCACACCTCGTGCATATCCGACTACACCATACTGCCCAGGGGCATAAAACAACTGAACAACCTGTCCATGGCCCTCCCGCCGGAGCGGTTGCGCTACTATTACCGGCACTACCCCGGTTACCACCTGTACGGCGGACTGGAGACGCAGCTGAACGTGCTCATGCTGTGCAACCCGCTCTTCGTCGGCTTCGGACGCGACGAAGGGTGGCTCAACGCCGACGAGGCGGCTTTGGTTAAGAGGTACGTCGATAGGTACAAGCTGTTCTTCAGGCCGGTCCAGATAGGCTGCGACGTCCACCACCACACGCCGGCCCTGGCCAGCGGCAACGCGGAGCCTTGGTGCGCGCTCGAGTATTCCGAGAAAGGCAAGAGGCGCGGCTACGCCGGGGTCTTCAGGTTCCTGAAGGGCGAGGGGACCTACCCGCTCCGCCTCAGGGGCATGGACAAGTCGCTCACATACCGGGTCGGCTTCATGTCGACGGGGGAGTCCTTCGAGGCGGGGGGGGGCGCCCTCTTCACGGACGGCCTGCCCATACGCTTGGACGGCGCGCTGTCGTCGGAGCTCATCACATACGAGGCGGTATAGCCCATGAAAAGGTTCATCACGGAGAACTTCTCGTTCACCATTACGGTGGTAAAGGGCGGCGGATGCCGCAACGGCCATGAGGAGGGCGATTCCTACGCGTGCGAGTTCGGCTGCCCCGAGCCCCTCGGCTCGGAAGGCGGCATCTGCCCGGACGCGTTGGCCAGGATCTCGCCGCTGCTCACGGCCGTAAGGTGCGGGGGCGACTTGCGCACGCTCGGGGGGACGGGCAGGCATTCGATCGAGGTGGGCTGCGACGGCGGGCCGATCGTCTTCCGCATAGAGGGCAGGGACAAGGCGGCCATAGAGCCGATGGGCTTGGGCCGGCTGCCCGAGTGCGCCGAGGCGGTGAGGGGCGGCTTCTTGACGGTCGCCAAGGATTTCGGATGGACCAGGGAGGGCTGCCCGGGACATACCGCCTACATTTCGGACGAGAAGTTGGCGAGTGACTTCGGCGAGGGCCGCCACCCGTTCGGGCTGGTCGTCGACGGCAAGGTCTTCGGCTTCGCCTCCGTCGTCGACGCCGGGGGCGGGGCGTTCGAGCTGCGCCACCTTTCCGTCATGCCTTTCTGGCGCCACTTCGGCTACGGCGGCAGGCTGCTCGACCGCTGCGCAATGGAAGCCGCGGCGATGGGCGGGACCAAGCTGACGCTCGACCTGGTCGATGAGAACGCGGTCCTCAAGGATTGGTACCTCAGTAAGGGGTTCAGGTATACGGGCTCTAGGACCTTCCCCCATCTGCCGTTCACGGTCGGCTACATGGAGAAGGCGCTGTAGTGGACGAGGCGATACGCCGGCATTTCGGAAAAAGGATAGCCAGCCGCAGCAGGCTCACCGGCGGCTACGTGTTCGACGTGTGGCTCCTGGAGCTGGAAGACGGCCAAAAGGTGGTCTTCCGCGCCCGGGAGGACTTCCGTACGGGCGGCGGCAGGATGATAGACGTCACGGGCGTCTTCGAGAGGGAGCGCTTCTTCTACGGGAGCGTCAACAGGCGCTTGGGCCGCACGTGCCCGGAGGTCTACGTCGTCGACGGCACGCGAAGCTTATATAGGGCCCCATTCCAAGTTTCCGAATATATGGAGGGGATCCCGCTTAATAAGTGCTACGAGGCCTTGGGCGATGGCGAGATGGCGCGCGTCCGCCGCAGGATCGGCATGATAGCCGGCGGCGTGAACGGCATGGCGGTCGCCCCGGACCACCCCTACATAAAAGAGCGCGGCGAATGGGGCGGGTTCTTCGCAAGGAGGCTGGCCGAGAGGCTCAAGCCGCTCGTAGGCGTCGGCCAGATCACGGAGGGGGAGGCCGGCAGGATCGTCGACGACGCATCGCTGCTAAGCGCGGAGCAAAGCTTATCGTTTATCCACTTGGACATACGCTACGTGAACATGATCTATGGCGGCGGCGAGCTGTACCTGCTGGACGCTGAGAACAGCGAGTTCGGGGACCCCCTGTTCGAGCTGGCCGTCCTGGGCATGAACGGCAACCTCAGTCCGGAATTCTTGGAAGGCTACGCGGAAGCCTATGGCTGGGTTCCCGATATGAGCGCGCCGTTCTTCAAGTACTATCAAATGGAGCGGGCCGCCCTGGTCCTCGACCTCTTCCTGAACGTCGTCAAGGACGACGGGGCGATGACCGAGCGCTTCTTGAAAGTGTTCGGCGCGCTTAAGCTGGACCTGTTAAATTAAACATACACCAGTTCGGGTTTAATAGGATTGCCGACCCGAAAATAACGTTAATTTTTATAGACATCCGGTTCGCCGTTAATAATGTCAGTAGTGTACGATTTATTAGTTAATCGACCATATAAAATATAGAAAATTAAAGTTATTACGACCTATAATCGTACATTACTCGACATTTGTACGGAAAGTGATGATATAATAGAAAATGAATGTTTTTTTGACATAACGTTGGAATCCTAGAGTCTACATCGCCGGTTTCAAGAAGCCGCACATTTATTCAATGCCGGACCTGCTAGGCTGACCGACCCATACGCCGTCAGGCGTCCGGATAGTTGAGTTCCCTGGCCCTCTTCTCCTCCCACCTGAGGGCGTCCCTGATGCCGTCCTCGACGGTGAGCCTCGGCTCCCAGCCCAGGAGCTCCCTGGCGCGGTCTATGGAGGCGTACGCGCCCGCCACGTCACCCGGCCTCGGCCCCGTCTCCTCGATGGCGAAAGGCTTTCCGTGGACCATCTTGAACGCTTCGACTATCTCGCGGACCGTGACGTCCCTGCCCATCCCCACGTTGATCACCAGATAGCCGTCCTTGGCCTTCGGGCTCGCCAGGGCCGAATCGAAGCGCTCGACCGCGCAGACGTGTGCCTGGGCCAAGTCCCAAATATGGAAATAGTCGCGTATGGCAGTCCCGTCTTTCGTCGGCCATTCGGTTCCGGTCAGGTAAAACCTGTCCTCGGCGCCGGTGGCGGCCGCTATGAGCTTCCCGACGACCAGAGAGGATACCCTGTTCTGGTTCCCCGTGCGCAGCTTCGGATCCGCGCCGATGGGGTTGAAGTACCGCAGCGATATGGCCTTGATGCCGTATGCCGCGCACATGTCCTGGAGTATCATCTCCATCATCAGCTTCGATCGGGCGTAGGGGCTCCTCGCCCTCAGAGGCGAATCTTCGTCCACCCTGAAACCCTCCACATCGTCGTATAGGGAGGCCGAGGACGAAAAGACGATCCTATGGCAGCCCAATTCGTCCATAGCCATGTAAAATTCGATCGACTTGCCCACGTTCACCTTGTAGTATTCGTACGGCATCGTGACCGACTCCGGAACCACGATGAGCGCCGCGCAGTGTATGGCGCAGCCGATCGGCCCCCGCTCGGCGAAGACCCTGTCCAGCAGTGCCCGGTCGCCGAAATCGCCGCGGTAAAATATATGCCCCTCCGCGAACTCGGACCGCCCTTTCACCAGATTGTCGATTATGACCGGCGTATGCCCGGCGTCGGCCAGCGCGCTCACTATGGTGCTGCCGATGTACCCCGCCCCGCCCGTGACCAGTACGTTTATCGGGAACCCCTCCCCTCTATGTTCAAGCTATAGGATATATTATCACATCGCCTATATACTTTGATCCAAGTTATCCTCAATCGGCGTTATGGATAAAAGCATTTACATATATATCCAATATCGTTTGACCTTCATTAATAGCTATATCATCGTGTAAATTTTTTTTATTATTATGAAAAAATAATGATAAATTATTATTGAAACACCACATTAAATTAATATAATCACCTTGTCTTCCCCATTCAATTCCTAAAGTATATAATTTTTCAGATCCTTTATATAGTAAATCTATGTACATATTTTTGCGTCGATTAAAATCTTCTTTATCAGATAAAATCCATCCAATATAAGCTGCAGCAGAATCTGGATATTCGCAACTCGATGTTATAGCATAGCAATATTGTTGATATCCTACATTTTTCCAACCATTACCTGTTCGTGAATTTTTAACATCAGGTCCTTCTGGAGCGCAAATAAACGAAATGTCAATTCCTGCATTATATATTTTTTCATTATTTTGATTAGATAAATAATTAAAAAACATACCTTCAATCATAAATACATTTTTATTAATGAAATTATTTATGTTAATTATTTCATCGTTAAATATTTTATCTGTAAAATAAAATACTTTATCTGTTTCATTTATTATATCCCATATTAATGAATTCCCATCATATAAACCTAATAAAACATTGTATTTATATGTTAAATCATTAAGAAAATTATATACATTCATATATTTATAGTCTGTAGAATAAATAAATCTACCATCCATATCAATGCTTATAAATTCTACTCCATTTCCAGCCATAAATGCTGATTCATGCCAAAATCCTCCCCACATAGGGTCATAATTTTTATTTATATTATTATTTTGAATTGTTAATAATAAAGTTAAAAACGTATCCCAATTCCAATTATTATTTATGTATAATTCAATGGGATCTATTAAACCATATAAATTAATTATGTTTTTATCATACCATAAAACCGAATACATATGGGTAGGTTCCATAAAACCATATATTTCATTATTAATATATAATATATCGATCCAATCATTAATGATATTCGAATATTTCGAGCATGAATATAATAATTTATTTTTCGCTAAAAATTCTATTTCCCATTTAGTTATGTATACTACATCAGGAGCGATACCAGCTAAAATTTGGCTATATTTATCAATTAATGTTAAATGTTTATCGTGTAAATAAATCCATGTTTTTACTATATCATCGTTTTTTATTTCATGTATGTTTATTTTCGATGTGTTCGAAAATTCATCCCATAATTCTTTAGATGCCTTTTTATTATAGTTAAATTTATTTAGTATTTCATTTTGGTTATTTATATAATTTATATCATATAAATATAAATGTGTATTTATATTATCAACATTATTAATCATAATATCTAACTCATTATTAACTATATTATGATTTTGATTATTACATCCTATCAACAAAAATATACTAAAAATAACTAATACATTCTTTATTAACATAATTATCCTCTGATTAAATGTAATTATTTTACTCATATATAAAAGGCCATATAAAAATATATGGCCTTTTATCATTATATAAATATAATTCGTAATAATTTAATAATATATGCATAC
This sequence comes from Oscillospiraceae bacterium, assembly GCA_009783805.1. GTDB lineage: Bacteria > Bacillota > Clostridia > WRCU01 > WRCU01 > WRCU01. Next base: position 2,190 of record WRCU01000006.1, on the reverse strand, counting down.
TCCTTGCGTTGGATAGCAATTAGGATTTGTATGATATTCAGTATGATCATGTTTACCACTATGCGAATGCATAGGTGGTAAACCTGTACATATTCCACCATGACTATACTCAGCAACAGTAACAGTACATGACCCAAAATTTTTCGAGCAATTTTTACTATACGATGACACATACACTCCTGTACATTTTAATATTGCTGTTCCACCACTATTACAATAAAATGTTACCGCTTCCTCCTCTTCTTCCATTGGGTTTACGAAAATCGGCACCGTCATCATCATGAAAAACATCGTTACAGCCAATAACATGGATAATTCGTCCTCATGTGTTTATACCTCCCGTTTTTTTACTTGCTAATAAATATATCGGTTGATTATAAACAAGCATTATTTCATATTATTAACATATATGGTGAATTTATTAATTGTTTATCGGTACTTGCCTCGCACATACACATCACGGAGGCAATCGTCGGTTATGCCCCATATGAAGCTGACGATAATATAACCCATCACCGTACCTGCCCCGTCCTGAAGTCCAGCAAGGTTTCGGTCAACTCCGACCTAAGCGCCGCGTAGGCGGGGTCGGCCCACCTGTTCACCCTCTCGCCGGGGTCGGCCGCCAAGTCGTACAGCTCCCCGTAGGCTTCGCCCGGGTAGCGCACGAGCTTGGCCCCCCTCGTGCGAACCATCTCCATGAAGTCCGCGCCGTGCCAGACGTTGTCGCGGCTGTGCTCGGCCACTACGAACCGGCGTCCCCCGCCGGTTCGGCCGTCCCCGGTCCCGACCCCATCCGGCGCGCACCCGCCCGCCCCGCCCACGCAGGCTTCCCCATCCGTGCCCACCCTCTCGTAGGCCAGCCCCAGATCCTCGGCGTCCCATACCTCCGGGATCGCAACACCCGCGGCCCTCATTATGTAGTCGGCCACGTCCATCTGCTGCGCCAGGCCGGAATGGACCGTCCCCGCCTTTATCCGTCCTTTCGCATTGACTATCGTCGGCACGCGCAGTATCTCATCGTACATCGTCCACTTCTGTATGTGGCCGTGGTCGCCGAGGCAGTCGCCGTGGTCTGACGTGAATATGACGACGGCGTCGTCGAGCAGGCCCTTCCCCCCGAGGGCCGCCAGGATCTGGCCCACCTTATGGTCTATGAGCGTGACGTTCGCCGCGTAGTATCTGCGCAGCCTCTCGAGCTCCCCGGCGGTCGGGCTCTCCTTCCACCCGATGGCGTCGTGGTTCCCCGCCAGCATCTCCCGCCTGTACGCCTGCTGCGGCGGGGGCTGCCCCGCCTTTTCGGCCTCGGTCACCTCCGGCGCCGAAAAAGCGGTCCCGCCGTACATGTCTATGTAACCTTGCGGCGGGTCGTACGGCGGGTGCGGCCCCGGGAACCCTATCTCCAGGAACAGGGGCCTGTCCAGCCCCCGCGCCGAAAGGTCCCCGTCCGCGCCGCCGCCCCTGCCCCCGAGCCCGGCGTCGCCGTAGATGCGCTCGATGAACCACAGCGCCAGGTCCCCCGTGAACTCGTCGGGGTGGAGCCGTCCGTCCATGGGCCACTCGTAGGCCCCGAGCGCGTCGGCGTAGCCCCCGTACCCGTCCTTATAAGACCACCTGCTGGGCTTGTCGGCGCCGAGGTTGTACAGGTGCCTGTCCCACTCGTCGAAGAAGCGCGAGTGCGCCCTCAGGTCGGGCCTGTCCTTATTTTCCACGATGAGCCTATGGTCGAACCCGCACTCGGCGGCGTAGGGCACGGTGTGCATCTTGCCGACGTTCGCCGTGACGTACCCCGCCCCGCGCAGCAGGCTGACCCACGAGTCGCCCCAGGCGCAGCCGTTGTTGTACACCCTACCCCTGCTCGGGTATAGGCCGTTGAAGAGGCTGTACCTGGACGGGACGCATGAGGGCGCCGCGCAGAAGCAGTCGGTCAGCACGGCTCCGCCGGCCGCCAGGCGGTCGAGGTTCGGGGTGATCATCCATGGGTAGCCCAGCGCGCCTATCGTGTCGTACCGCTGCTGGTCCGTGATGATCAGTATTATGTTCGGCCTGCCGCCTGCATCACCCATATGCCCCTCCAATAAATTACAACCTTAGGTCTTTGGCATTAGGACCTAGGCATTAGGACCTTATCCTTAGGACTTTATCCTTAGGACTTTATCCTTAGGACCTTATCCTTAGGACCTTATCCTTAGG
>WRCU01000005.1 GCA_009783805.1 Oscillospiraceae bacterium | reverse complement strand
GTAGTCCGCGTTCCGCTTCACGTCCGCGAATATCCATACGATGACGGCCACCACGATTATCAGGCCCAACACTATGATGCTGCCGTAGAACTCTATCATCAAGCCTTCTTCCCGCCCGCCTCCCCGCGCCTCCGGGTACCCGGCGCGCCGCGCCCAGCCCCTGTCCGTCGCGGGTGGCCGATCACAGCCTCATGTCCAGGAGCGTGCCTTTTTCCTTGCCCGCCTTGCCTCCCCCGCCGCCCCCGCCTTCCTGTCCGCGGCCGCCCTTGCCTTTTCCCTTGCCGCCGCGGCTTTCTTCCTCGCGCCTTTCCTTGAGGGCCATGGCGTGGCTTTTCGCCTTATCCCCGGAATAGACGGCCTTTGACTCGCCGTTCGCCTTCGCCTGGACCTGCGATGCGATGAAACCCTCGGCGGCGCCCTTCATGTTTTGCGAGTCACCGTGTATTTTGGATACCTCCGGCGTCTTCGGGTACATCGTCTGGAGCTCCACCATCTTGACCGACATTGACTTCACCGCCCGCCTAACGTTGATATCCCTAGCCCTAGGTGGCCGTGCCTTAAAATAACGGCGGCCGGTCCCTAATATGGCCCCAGGACCATCTCGCCCCCGCTCACGAACAAGGAGACGCTCCTCAGGCTCTCGTTCACGGACTTGTTGATCCCATTGATGCTCACCCTCACGCCGGGATGGATGGAGTCGCTGGCCTTGACGACCATCCCCTTGGACTGGGCCGCCATCTCCTCATCCAGCCGCTCCAGGTCCGCCCTCACCTCGTTCAGCTGCAGCCTCATCTCATCGTATGAGACCCTGCTGCGGACCAGGATCGTTTTATGGCTATCGCTTATCGTACCGGAATCCTCCTGCCTTTGCAACGTCGCAACTATCTGCCTCGTCTTGCCCAGGTTCTCCTCGAGCGTCACGGCCTGTTGGCGGAGGTCGGCCACCCTTTCCTTCTTCTTCGGGTCTATCCCTATCTCCAGCTCCGTCGTTATGGACAGCTCCGAGCCTATCTTCCTGGCGTTTATCATGCGGCTGGCCCTTATGCTCCCGCCGACCAGCAGCCCCTTGCCCGCGGTGGCCAGTATGTCCGCCCCGCAGCTCACCTTGCTGTTCATAATGGCCTCGGCCCTGATGCTGCCGACGGCGTAGACGTCGCTGTTCTCCAGGAACTTGGCGGCCACGTCCCCGCCGCACACCAGCTCCCCCTTGCCGGCGCCGTTCATCCCCCTGCGCAAGGTTATGTCGCCGCCGGCCTGGATGTGGGCCCCCTGAACCAGCCCGTCCACCTCGACGTCTCCTTCTGCGATCACCTTGAAGCCGGGCAGCACGTCGCCCCGGATCCTGACGTTCCCGTTGAAGTATATGTTGCCCGTGCTGTAGTCGACGTTTTTGGGCACCTCAAAGCTAGGGTGTATGTGGACCTTGCCGTCCGCCATCTGTACCTGCCCGTCCTTTTGGGCGAGCAGCTCCCTGCCGTCGGCGCTTACGGCCGTGTTCTTCCCCCTGGGCAGCACGGCGCCTTTCGGCTTGCCGGGGGCCGTCCTCACGTTGGTCACGGTCACGCCGGCCTGCCCTTCGTCGGCGGGCACGAGCCTGCACAGCACCTCGTCGGCCTTCACGGTGATGATCTTGTTCATCTCCCTGAAGTCGACCTTGCCGTCCACCTCGCTGGGCCCGCCGCCTTCGGCCTTGTCCTTGAAGAGGTACTCGACGCGGGCGTTGGTGGACTCCACGTAATCGACCCCCCTTGCGACGCAGACCCTCCTACCGTACTCCGAGCCGGACGCCACGGAGCCGATCGCCGAATCGTCCAGCCCGACGGTGACCCCCCTGGAAGCCAAGGCCGCGCGCACGTAGTCGGCGTCCACCTTCGCGCCGTTGGGGGCCTCCGGCTCGCTCAAGGTGGCGTAGCACCTCATGCCGTCGGACGTTATCTCAATGGTCAAAGGATCCAATGTCCGCACCGCCTTTCCGGGATGGTCAATGGACGTCGGCTTCCTGCAACGTCTCCCTGATCCTCACGATGGCCTTCGTATGGAGCTGCGAGACCCGCGACTCCGATACGCCCATAACCTTGCTGATCTCCTTCAAGGTCATCTCATCGTAGTAGTAGAGGCTGACCACAGTCTTCTCCTTGTCGGGCAGCCGGTCCACCGCGTCCGCGAGGATCGCCTTCGTCTCCTCGGCCTCGGCGCTCAGCTCAGGGTCGGAGTCCCTATCCACCTGGCCTGTCATAGGCTCGATCTCGAAGTGCTGCTCCAGGTACTCCTCGAGCGAGACCATGGAGGCGAAGCTCACCTCGCCGACCAGCTTCCCCAAGTGCTCCTTCGTCACGCCGAGCCTTTCACAGGCCTCTTCCTCGGTGGCCGCCCTGCCCAGCTCGGCCTCCAGCTCGGAGTACGCCTTCTCCAGGTCCTTGCCCTTTTGACGCAGGGACCTGGGCACCCAATCCAGGTTCCTCACGTTGTCGATGATCGCACCCCTGATCCTGAGCGACGCGTAGGTCTCGAACTTGACCCCCTTGGCCAAGTCGTACTTCTCTATGGCGTCGATCAGGCCGAACACGCCGTAACCCACCAAGTCATCGAACTCGACCGTCGAGGCGAAGTATATGTTCAGCCTTCCGGCGACGTACTTGATGAGGTGGCTGTACTCGACGATAAGCCTCTCGCGGATGGCGGGGTCCCTGCCGGCCGCGTAGCCTTTCCAAAGTTCGGTCATCTCGGGTTCCATGCCCATATAACCACCCCTCGGGCCTAACGCCCAATCGGCGGACCTAAGGCCGGCCGTGGGCCTTCACGGCCGCTCATCCTTCCGTTTCGCCCTTCAGGTAGTCGGCTATCTTCATCGGCTCGAACCCGTCCTGGAACTCATCCATGCCGTTGCCGCCGTAGACCCCCCCGTCGCCGTTATACGGCGCGTAGCCGCCGGACCCGTTCGGGGCCGACGCGGCGTCCGCGTCAACCTGGGCCTCGGCCGCCTCACCCAAGGGCCCCAACCCCTCCTCCGCCCGCCTGGCCTCCAGCTCCTCCTTCATCCTGAGCTCGTCCTGGATCCCCGTGATGACCGCGCGTATGACTAGGCCGACGCAGAAGAAGAGGAACAAGGCGATCGCCATCCTGAAGAACGTGATCTCCATAATGCACCCGCCGGAGTGGCAAAGAAGGCCGGTCACGATCGAGGCGAACAGTCCCAGTATCCACGGCATCCTTCTCACGTAGTCCATCCGGCGGTCCTCTCTAAAGCTCCCTCATACCATGGCCGATCGTCTTTATAAGCAGCCTTCCGTTCACCGAGTACAGCTCTATGGTCCTGCCGAAGCTTCCGCCCGTCTCCTCCGCCACCACGGGTATGCCCATGGCCTTAAGGGCGTCCTTCGCGGCGATGGCGTTCCTCAGCCCTACCTTCATCAGGTCGGTCGTCACCGACAGTGCGAACATCTGGGCCCCACCCGCGAGTTTCGCGACCATGTGCCCTTTCCTCGCGCCGAGGCCCAGCATCTCCCCCACCAGGGCCTCCACCGCGGTGTCCGCGAACTTGGCCTTGTTCACGCCGTCCCTCACGTGCTTGCTGTCGGGCAGCATTATGTGCGCCATGCCGATCACCTTGGTGCCGGCGTCATACAGCGAGATGCCGACGCAGGAGCCCAAGCCCAGGGTCGTGAGCCCCGATGGGTGGGCCGACGCCTTCAGGTCGGCCATTCCCACCTTTATCAGCGCCTCCGCCATCAGTCTACCCCTAACGCCTTTAATAGGACCCCGTAAGAGCCGTGGTCGGGTATGAGGAAGAAGTTGCCCGAAACGGACGTCTCACCCTCAAAGCGCGTCTCGATGAACAGCACGTGGTCGCCCACCTGACCGAACATGATGGCCGGCACACTGAGTATCGCCCCCGCCATGTCGGCCGACAGGTCGGGTATGGACGGCTCTATCCTGAGCCCCGTCAACATCGACAGCGCCCCCACGTAGGCGCCGGTCATGATGTTTCCCGCCTCCTTGAGGGCGGACGCCTCCATCTCGCCGTATCCCGGGCCGGGCCCGCGCGCGTCGCCCAGGAGCATGTCCAGCACCTTGTCGGCGTCCGCCCTGTCCGCGATGAACATGATGAGCCCGCTGACGTCGCCGCCGATGGCCACCAGGATGCCGATGACCTCCTTCTCGGCTCCCCCCAGTATGTCGGCCACCTCGCCGAAGCCCACGATCTGCACCTTCGGGATGGACATGTCGACCTTCCTGCCGATCATCTTGGCGAGGGAGGTGGCGGCGTTGCCCGCCCCTATGTTGCCGATCTCCTTGAGTATGTCGAAGTAGGCCGGATCGAAGACTGAGCCTCCCATCAAAAAGCCCCCGCTGTCATGCCTTAGTTTATCCTCAGGATCGTCTCCACCAGAAGCAAGGTGATTATCCTGCCCCCCAGATGCCCTACGCCGCTTATGTACTCCGGTGATATGGTGGAATTGAACCCGACGCCCTCCACCATCTCGGAGTCTATCGGGACCACCTCCGTGACCTTGTCCACCACGACGCCGACGACGTTCTCGTCGACCCGGACGAAGATGATCCTCGTGTCTTCGGTATCCTCGGCGTCCTGCAGCCCGAACTTCTTCCTGAGGTTGATTATTGGCCTGATGTCGCCGCGCAGGTTAAGGATGCCGGTTATGTAGGCAGGGGTTTGGGGCACCCTGGTGATGGCCTTCATCTGCTCGATTATCACGACCTTGTCGATGTCTATGCCGAACTCCTCGATCCCAAGGGTGAATGCGATGTACTTGCGCTTGCCGTTCTGAGCGTTTCCCTCGTCCATGGTGACCCCCGTACCCCCTAATGTTCATTCCAGTGAGTTCACGTCCAATATGAGCGCCACGTTCCCGTCCCCCAGGATGGTCGCCCCCGCTATGAACCTTATGTTCGAGAGCATTTTCCCCAGGGGCTTGACGACTATCTCCTGCTGGCCTATGAGCCGGTCCACCACGTAGCCGTAGACCCTGTCGCTCTTGCGCACCTGCACCAGGACGCCGTCCCTCGGGCCCGCGTAGCCTTCGCTTTCGGCGACGTCCAGCCTCCCCCTCAGCCTGATCATCGGTATCACGACGTCCCTCTGGACCATCACCTCCATGTTCTGGACGAGTTTTATGTCACCCGGCATGAGCTTCGTTATGGTCGAGATCGTCGAAATGGGGATCGCGTACTTCTCCCCGCCCACGTAGACGAGAAGCGCCTGTATGATCGCCAGCGTCAGCGGCAGCCTGATTATGAACTTGCTGCCCTTCCCCAGCTCCGTTTCCACCTCGACGGTGCCGCCCAGGCCCTCGATCTTGGTCTTGACCACGTCCAGCCCCACGCCCCTGCCCGAAAGGCTAGTCACCTTGTCGGCCGTGGAGAAGCTGGGCTTGAAGAGGAGGTCTATGAACTCCCTGTCCGTCATGCCTTCGGCCGCCTCGGACGTCACCACGCCCTTCTCCACCGACTTCGCCTTGATCTTGGCTATGTTGAGCCCCTGCCCGTCATCCTCGACCTCGATGACGACGTTGTTCCCTTCCTGATAGGCCCTGAGGTATATCCTCCCGACGGGGTCCTTTCCTACCTCGGCCCTGCGCTCCGTGGGCTCCAGGCCATGGTCGATGGAGTTCCTCAGCATGTGTATGAGCGGGTCGCCGATCTCGTCTATCACGTTCCTGTCGAGCTCCGTCTCCTCGCCGGACATGATGAGCTCCACCTGCTTGCCGATGTCCCTCGATATGTCCCTTATCTGCCTGGGGAACCTGTTGAAGACGTTCTCTATGGGGACCATCCTGACCTTCATGACCGCGTCGTGGAGGTCTGTCGTTATGCGCTCGAGCGACTCCAGCGTCTCATGGTAGTCGGTCGTGTTGTTCATCTCGATGCCCTCGAGCCTGGTCTTCTGGATGATGAGCTCGCTCACCAGGTTCATGAGTATGTCCAGGCGCTCGATGTCGACCCTCACGGTCTTGCTGACCTTGGGCTTCTGGCCCTCCTGACCGGCTCCGTCCTTCGCCTGGCCCGCGGGTGGGGCGGCTACCCCCGCGCCCTCCGCCCCCGCGCCGCCATCGCCGTCGCCGCCCCCGGGTGCCGCCGGGTCGGCCAGCTTGGGTTGGAGTATGTTGATCGTCACGTTCTCGACTTCATTTATCGAGCCTACCTCGTCCTGGAAGTACTCGACGCCTTTGGATGTGACCACCACGGCCGCGAACTCGCGGTCGAACCCCTCGTCCTCTATCTCCTCGCCGCTGGGCAGGGACTTGATTATCTCACCGTCCTGCTCCAGCGCCTGGAAGACGATGAACGCCCTGGCCGACTTCATCACGCACGTCGCCGTCAGCCTGATGACCACGTGGAAGACGTTCTTATGCAGCTCGTACGCTTTGTTTATGATGCCCTGCTCCTCAGCGCTCAGAACGGCGTTCCGAACCTTATCGTCCCAGGCGTCGTCCATGGCCTCCCCGTTCCCGGCGCACTCCGTCGGCCCAGGGGCCGCCTCATCGCCCTCACGGCCGCCTGGCTGGCCGTCGGCCGGCTTCTTTTCCTTCAGCAGGTCATCGAGGGCGTCCCTCACTTCCTGGTACTCGTTGTCCCCTTCATTCCCCCCGGAAATTATGTTGTTCAGGTAGTTCTCCAGCGCATCCAGGCACTTGAACAGGATGTCGACTATCCCCGATTCGATCCTCAGCTCGTTGTTCCTCACGGCGTGGAGCACGTTCTCCATCACATGGGTGAGCCTGGACATTTTCAAGTACCCCATGGTCCCGGCCGTGCCCTTCACGGTATGCGCGATCCTGAACACCTCGTTCAAGACGGGGACGTTGTTCGGGTTCTTCTCCAGGTCCAGGAGCGATTGGCTGAGTATCTGCAGGTGTTCCTTCGATTCATCTATAAATAGGTCCACATATTCGCTGAAGTCCATTCCCATAAGGCAACCTCCCGATATAGCCGTTCCCGCGTATGCGGAACCAAGGCGTAGCATAACATATTGGTATGCTGTTTTATATAATTATGGCTTTATTGCGCTATTAGCTCACTTCGCGAGCCTTTGCCCGAGGAATATATGTTTTATGAGCGCCTCTCTGTCCTTGTCGCCGATGACGTCGAACCGCACGGCGTACCCATGCCCGCCGCCGCCCGACCCGGCCCGGGGCTCCGCGCGCACCACGGTCCCGACGAAGCTTATTCTATGGCTTCGGACCTCCATAGTCCCATGGATGGCGGAAGGGACCGCGTACTCCTCGTCTGAGTCGAACGAAAAGCCGCCGCCGCTGACGTCGCGCGTCAAGGCCTCCCGCTCCCGGCCGCCTTCCGTCGGCCCGCGTCCGCCCACGGCCACTTTGTACCTCATGGGAAGGCCGTACGCGTACCTATGGAACCCGCGTCTGCGAACCTTCCTTATCTCGGAGCGGACCCTGGCCTTCACGGCGGGGTTCCCGCCATACGCCCCTTTGTCGGTCACCTGCGCGATGAATACGTACAGGCCGTCGCCCCGCTGCACGGTCACGTCTATGTACTCCCCCAAGCCGAGTTCCGCGGTGGGGCCACCCCCGTCGGGCAGCGTCAGGAAGACCGCCCCCCCCGGCTCCGTGGCCGTCAGGAATCCTTCCAAGGTCTCCTCGCCGCCCCCGACGAACCGGTGCAGCTCCACCGCCACCCCGCCCGCTTCCTCGATCATGCGCATCCTTCCCACCCCTCGCTTGGCCGTAAGGTGGGGGTCATGCCTTCGCGGACCCGAACAGCCCCCTCAGGAACCCCCTGACCCCTTTGCGCTCAGCGTTCACCGCGCCCAGCTCCATGATCGTCCTGGCTATCTCGGCCACCTTCTGGGAGGCCTCGCTCCTGGGGTAGGCCATCGTGAACGGCTGCTGCCTCTTGACGGCTCTCACTACGTTCTCGTCATATGGTATGTAGCCTACGGACTCTATGGCGTATGAGAGGAACTTGCCGGCCACGAACGTCAGCCTTTCGGTCACGCTCCTCGCCTCCTCCTCGCTTTCGGCCCTGTTTATGAGGATCTTGAGCTTATGGGCGCGGTCGCGTCCCACGACCATCTTCATGAGCGCGTAGGCGTCCGTGATCGCGGTGGGCTCCGGCGTCACCACGAAGACCGTCTCGTCGGAGGCCAGGATGAAGTCCATCACCGTATCCGACAGCCCCGCGCCGGTGTCCACGATTATGACGTCCGATATGCCGTCCAGGCGCACCATGCCTTCGATGAAGGCCCCCACCTTGGCCGGGTCCAGTTTCGCTATCTCCTCCACCCCGGATCCGCCGGAGAGGAACATGACCCCCTCCGGGCCCTCGCATAGGGCCTCCATCAAGTCGCGCCCCGCGCTCACGGTCTCCAGGATCGAGGACTTCACGGTCATGCCCATCAGCACGTCCACGTTCGCGAGCCCGAAGTCGGCGTCGATGATGGTGACCTTGTAACCCATCCTGCCCAAGGCTATGGCCAGGTTCACGGTGAAGTTCGTCTTGCCTACCCCACCCTTCCCGGATGTCACGGTAATGAGCTTCGTCCCGGCCCTGCGGGCGGCCTTCGGCAAGCCCGAGGCGTCGCCGCCCCCGGCCGAAGGGTCGGCCGCGGCGTCGTCCGCGCCTTCCGCCCCCCCCAAATCCGAAACCATCCTCCTGAGCTTCTCGGCCTGGTCTATCATGCTTCCTTGCTCCCCAAAAGCATCTTGATTATCTTCGAGGTCACGGCGGGCTCTATGTCGTCGGGTACGCTCTGCCCCGTCGCGAAGTACGCGAAGCCCTTGCCCGACATGACCTTCGCGTTCAGCGCGCTGCCTATGTGCGGCGTCTCGTCCACCTTGGTGAATATCAACTTATAGTCGCCGAGGAACCCGTAGTTCTTGATGATCTCCCTGCAGTTCGAGGTCCCGATGTTCGCGCCTATGACCAGGCAGACCTCGTCGGCCCCGGCCGCGTCCACGAAAGCCTTTATCTCCCCGAACTGGCTCCTGTCCTTGTGGCTCCTCCCTGCCGTGTCTATCATGATCACGTCCTTGTCGGCGTAGCCGCGTATGGCGGCCCCCATCTCATCGGGCGAGTAGACGACCTCCACCGGCATCCCCAGTATGTCGGCGTACGTCCTGAGCTGCTCGACGGCCGCTATCCTGTACGTGTCCGCCGTTATCAGGCCGACCTCCTTATGCTGCTCTATGTAGTACTTGGCCGCCAGCTTGGCGAGCGTCGTCGTCTTGCCCACGCCCGTCGGGCCGACGAATATGACCGTGGTCGGCCTCCCTTCGTTGAGCGCGATGGTCTCGGGCTCCCCCACGACCTCGGCCATGGCCGCGTACACGATGGAGGCGGCGTCCGCCCCGTCGCCGGATTCCTCTATGCGACGCTCCGCCTTCTCGAGCATGTCGTGTATGATCGACTCCTCGACCTCGCTCCGCAGGAGCGTGTTGTAGTAGTGGTTTACCAGCGCGTTCCCGTACTTCTTGTAATACCTCCGGTCGCCGTCCTCGCTCACCTTCGCGTATATGAGGGACAGCAGGCCCTCCATGCCCTCGACCTTGCTGGCCACGTCGGCGCGGTCCGCCTGCGCGGCCTGCGCGGCCTGCCCGGCCTGGCCCGCCTGGCCCGACTGCGCCACAGGCCTGGGGTCAAACCCCCCCGCCGCGGCCGCCCTCACGGGCGCGGCGGGCCCCGTACGCGCCGGGGCCCCGGCCGGAGCGCCCCGCGGCCTGACCTGAGCCTTCGGCGGCCTGTCCTCGTCGACCGCCGCGATCACCTCAACCATGGGCTTGGCGAACAGGCCGGCGAGGCCCTTCCTCCTCACCTTCTGGGTGTGCACGATCAAGGCGTTGTCTCCGAGGTCCATCCGCACCTTGTGCATGGCTTCCTGCGCGGTCGGCGCGGAGTACCTTCTTACCCTCATCTCAGGCTCACCATCCCTATCGACTGCACCTCGAGGCCGGGGTCGATCTCATTGTATGAAAGGACGATCAGGTCCGGTATGACCTGCTCGGTCATCCTCTTGAAGTATAGCCTGACCACGGGGGATGCCAGCACGATCGGCTGCTGGTTCAGGCCGGCCATCTTCTGGACCTGCGTGACGAGGCTGCCCATTACCGCGTTGCTGACCGACGGGTCGAGGCTGAGGAAGCTGCCTTGCTGCGTCTGCTGGAGCGACTCCATGATGGTCTGCTCCAATGCCGGGTCCAGCGTTATGACGCTGCACCTCTGCTCGCTGATGAACCGCTTGGATATGGCCCTCCCCAACGACTGCCGCACGTACTCGGTGAGCATGTCCGGGTCCTGCGTGGTTCCGGCGTGGTCCGCGAGAGTCTCTAAAATGGTGACCAGGTCCCTGATCGAGACGCCTTCCTTGAGCAGGTTCCTCAGGACCTTCTGGATCTCCCCGAGCGACATGAGCTTGGGAACGAGCTCGTCGACGACGGCTGGGTACTCCTGCTTCAGGTTGTCTATGAGCTGCTGCACCTGCTGCCTGCCCATGAACTCGTGCGCGTACTTCTTTATCGTCTCGATGAGGTGCGTGACTATGATGGTCGGCGGGTCATAGACGGTGTAGCCGAGCATCTCGGCCATGTCCCGCTGGCCCTCGGTTATCCATATCGCCGGCACCCCGAACACGGGCTCGGTGGTCTTTATGCCGGGCAGCTCCTCCTCGACGTCCGCCGTGCGTATGGCCATGTAGTGGTCGAGCAGCAGCTCGTTCCTGGCGACCTCGACGTCCCTTATCTTTATCATGTATTCATAGGGGCCGATTATGAGGTTGTCCAAGAATCGGATGGCAGGCATTATCATCCCGAACTCCATCGCGAGCTGCCGCCTGATGATGACCACCCTGTCGGATATGTCGCCGCCCTGGTCGGCCACGACCAGGGGTAGGATCCCATAGCCGAGCTCCAGCGTGATCGAGTCTATGCTCAGGATGTTCACCACGTTCTCGGGGTTCCTTATCTCGTCCGCCTCGCTCTCCTGTATGGTGATCTCCTCACGCTTGATCACGTCCTTCTGCCTCCTGCCCAGCATGTACCCGATCAGGGCGAGCAGCGCGGCCACTATTAGGAAGAAGGCCCTGGGCAGGAAGAACGACAGCGCGACGCAGGTCGCCGAGGCGATGTACATGACGTTCCTGTTGGCGAACATCTGGCCCAGCAGGTCCTCGCTCAGGTTGCTGTCCGCGCCCGCCCTCGTGACGATGACGCTCGTCGCGGTCGAGACCATGACCGCGGGTATCTGCGTCACCAGGCCGGCGCCTATGGTCAGCAGCGTGTACCGCTCGAAGATGTCGCCCACGTCCATCTGGCCCGCGTTCCCCATCCACCCCATGGCGAAGCCGCCGATTATGTTGACCAGGGTGATCAGTATGCCGGCTATGGCATCGTTCTTGACGAACTTGCTGGCGCCGTCCATGGACCCGTAGAAGTCGGACTCCCGCTGGATCCTCCTGCGCCTCTCCTTGGCCTCCTCCTCCGTTATGAGGCCGGTGTTCAAGTCGGCGTCTATGGCCATCTGCTTTCCGGGCATGGCGTCCAGCGTGAACCGCGCGGCCACCTCGGCGACCCTCTCCGAGCCCCTCGTGATGACCAGGAAGTTCACTATCATGATGACCGCGAATATCACGAAGCCCAGGACGACGTTGCTGCCCGCGACGTATCCCCCGAAGCCCTTGATGACCTCCCCCGCCGCGCCTTGGCCCAGGATGAGCTTTATGGCTGCGATGTTGAGCATGAGCCGGAAGAGCGTGGTCACCACCAGTATCGACGGGAACGAGGACATCTCCAGGGCGTTCTTTATGAAGACCGTGTTGAGCATTATTATGAGGGTGACCGATATGTTCAGAACCAAAAGAAGGTCCAGGGCGAACTCCGGGACCGGCACTATGAACCCGATGACGATCACGACGAGCGCTATGGGCGCCGCAAGGTTGCCTATCCTTGCCAAGTGGGCGGTTCCCCCCGACCATTGCTTATTTGGCGGCATGGCCGCGAGCCGCCTTCCGCGCGTCGGCGGCGCGCTGCTGGGTATTCTATATTAACGCCGCGGAAACGGCAATTTGGGCGCGGGCGCATGTCCGCCCTACCTGGGTCAGACCGCCGTCCTGCCCTTGAGCCCATACACGAAGGCCAGTATGTCGGCCACCGCCTGGTAGAACTCGGGCGGTATGGCCTTGCCTATGTCGACGCCCTCGTACAGCGCCCTCGCCAGCATCCTGCTCTCATAGACCGTCACGCCGTGCGCCTTGGCGACCTCCCGGATCCTCATCGCGATGAAGTCCTGCCCCTTGGCCACGACCACCGGGGCGTCGGAGGCGTCCGGGTCGTACCGCACGGCGACCGCGTAGTGCGTGGGGTTCGTTATGACGACGTCGGCGGACGGCACCTCCTGCATCATCCGCCTCATGGAGATCTCCCTCTGCTTCTGCTTGATCTTGCTCCTTACCTGCGGGTTGCCCTCCATCTGCTTGTACTCTTCCTTCACCTCGTGCTTGGACATCTTCAGGTTGTTCTCGTACTGCCTCCACTGGATGATGTAGTCGATCACCCCGAACACGACGAGCACCGCGCAGATGCGTATGGCGACGTCCAGCGTGAAGGCGCATATCGCCGAGAACGCGGCGAACGCGTCGACGCCCATCAGCCCGATCATCTCGTCGATGGAGCCCATGACGAACGTGTAGGCTATGTAGACGACGACGGCGATCTTCACCAGGTTCTTGATCAGCTCCACGAGCGACTTCAAGGAGAACATCCTCTGTAGGCCCTTTATGGGGTTGATCTTGCTGGCCTTGGGCTTTATGGCCTCGGGCGCGAAGAGGAACCCCACCTGCGCCACCGCGACCAAGGCCCCGATCACCGCGATCAGCGCGATGAGCGGCAGGACCATCAGGACGAACTCCAGGATCACCGTCGTGAAGAGGGCGGTTACGCCGCTCACGGTGAACAGGTCCTTGTCGGCGACGCATGCCGGAAGGAGCACGAGGAAGAAGTAGCAGATCCTTTCATATATATAGCCGCCGAAGGCCCTCAGGAGGAGGAACGCGAACAAAAGGACGACGGCGGTCGATATCTCCTTGCTGTGGAATACCTGACCCTTCTTCCTCGCGTCGCTGCGCTTCTTCGGGGTGGCCTTCTCCGTCTTGCTGTCGTCCTTTGCGAACCGCTGCAGGTCGGCGGCCAAGGGGGCCGCGCCGCCCGGCCCCTCCCCGCGCGCCCGGGGGACGCCCCCCCGCCCGCGGGGGAAGGGCCCCGTCACGTCGGCGCCGCCATGTGCCTGGTGAATATGGTGAGCTCCTCCTTCGTGTCGGAGATGACCCCGCCGAGCACGCCGATGAAGGCGGGGATGACGAACACCAGTATGGCCAGCCCCACGATTATCTTCAGCGGCATGCCCACCACGAAGACGTTGAGTTGGGGCATCGTCTTCGTTATGACGCCCAGCACCACGTTGACTATGAAGATGACGGCTATCATGGGCGCGGCTATGCGGAATCCCAGCGCGAAGGAGCCGCCGAAGAGCCTGATGAGGTCTCCCAGCAGGTCGTCCGTGAACGCCGCCCCACCCAGCGGGATGAGCCTGAACGAGTCGTGCAGGGCCACGATGAGGATGTGGTGCCCGCCCGTCTGGAGGAAGACTATCATGCAGGTGATGAAGAACAGGTTGGAGGTTATCGGTATCTGTATGTTCGACATCGGGTCGATCACGTTCACCATGCCGAAGCCTATCTGCATGTCCATCATCTGTCCGGCCATGTATATGGCGGTGATTATGAGGTATGAGACGTAGCCTAGCGCGATGCCGGCGACCAGCTCCTTGGCCACCATGAGCGCGTAGGTGAACAGGTCGGGGGACCGGTCCGCGAGGGCGGGCCCGACGGACCCGAACGTGATCGCGGCCACGAAGAAGGAGAAGGCCACCTTCAGGTATGCGGGGACGTTCTGGCGCCCGAAGATCGGCGCGATCACGAAGATCCCGGTCGTGCGCACCATCACCAGTAGGAATGACTCGAAGTTTGCGACCATCGGCTCGCTTAGGAATGTCATGCCTTCGTCACCTTATGAAACCGTTGATGTCCGTGTACAGGCCGGTGGCGAACTCCACCAGCACGCGCAGGATCCATGCCCCGAAGAAGACGAGCGCGGCGAACACCGCCAGTATCTTCGGGATGAAGGCCAGCGTCTGCTCCTGTATCTGCGTCGTCGCCTGGAATATGCTTATGATCAGGCCCACCGCCAGGGCAATTATGAGCATGGGCGCCGAGGCCATGATGACCGTCGTCAAGGCCCTTTGGATGATGTTGACTATGGTGCCTTGGTCCATTGGCCGCCTCTCGCCCTCGCCCTCCCGGCTCAGGCCATGGTGAACGTCTTCAGGAGCTCGTGCGTCAGCAGGCTCCACCCGTCGATCGATATGAACAGCAGGAGCTTGAAAGGCAGCGATATCATGACGGGGGGCAGCATCATCATGCCCATCGACATCAGGGTGCTCGCCACCACCATGTCTATCACCAGGAACGGTATGAATATGATGAACCCGAACTTGAACGCGATGGTGAGCTCATTCAGGAGGAACGCGGGTATCACCACGGACAACGGCAGGTCCTCCGGCTCGGCGGGGGCCTCGATTTCCGCCAGGCTCAGGAAGAGGGAGAGCTCCTGCTTGCTCTCGCTCCTGAATTGGGAGAGCATGTAGCTTTTCATGACGCCGGCCGCGTTCTCCAGCGCCTGGTCCTGGTCGATCTCCTGCTCCACGAACGGCCTGTAGGCCTCGTCGTATAGCCTGTCCACCACCGGGGCCATGACGAACAACGACAGGAACAGTGCGAACCCGATCAGCACTTGATTCGGCGGCATCTGCTGCGTGCCCATCGCATTCCTGAGGAACGAGAGCACGATGACGATCCGGGTGAAGGAGGTCATCATGATTATGATGGAGGGCGCCAGCGATATGACGGTTATGATGAGCAGTATCTGTATCGCCGTCGCCGTGTCCGACGGGTTGTCCGTCAGGCCGATGCTCACGCCGTCCCCGTCTATGGTAATCCCAGGCTGGGCGGAGGCGGCCGCGAAGGCGGCGAGCAGTACGGCCGCCAGGACCGCGGCCACGCACGCGGCCTTAATCGCCTTTTTCATCGCTGGTCCCTTCGCCCGCCGGTTCGCCCTTGTATAGGTCGTCCGCCATCCTCCTCAGCCTGCCGAGGTTCCCCTTGAACCTGCCGCCGACCTCGGCCTCGGGGCCGTCGGCCGGCCCTTCGCCCCTTTCGGCGCCGGCGTCGGGCATGGCTCCATACCCCTGCCCCAGGTCCGCCCCGCCGTCCCCGTCGCGGAATCCCTCCCGGGCCCCGCGACCGCCGCCCGCGCCGTCGGCCTTCCTGCCCAGGGCCCTGCCGAAGACGCCGCGGAACCCGCCGTCCAGCTCCTCGCCGTACTCCTCGGCGCTCACACCCCCGCCGTCTATCACGGTCAGGAACGAGACGGACTTGCCGTGGGTCGACAGAAGGACGTACTGGCCCCCCGCCCTCACCAGGTGCAGCTGCTTATCCATCCCGAACGACATGGACTCCACCAACCGCAGGTTCCTGCCCTTGGCGCCCCTGCGGTACCTGCCGCCTATGAGGCGCGTGGACAGGTAGGCCAAAAATATGACCACGGACAGCACTATCAATACGGCGATCCATTGGAACGGCTCCTGCACTGATCCCATGCCCTTTCAGGGGTGTCAGCCTATGACCTTCTTCACGGCCTCGATAACCCGCTCGTTTTGGAAAGGCTTGACGATGAAGTCCCTGGCCCCGGCCTGTATGGCCTCTATGACCATCGCCTGCTGGCCCATGGCCGAGCACATGATGACCTTCGCGTCGGGGTTCGCCTTCTTGATCTCCTTGACCGCGTCGATGCCGTTCATCTCCGGCATGGTTATGTCCATGATGACGAGGTCCGGGTTCAGGGCCTTGTAGCTCTCCACGGCCTTCAGGCCGTTCTCCGCCTCGCCGACCACCTCATACCCGCCGTTGGTCAGGATGCCCTTGATGAGCATCCTCATAAAGGCGGCGTCGTCGACGATCAGTATCTTCTTCCCCATTGGCTTCTCCCTTTCCTAAGACGAGGTTGCTTTCGCCGGCGCGCCGGTACGCTATATCCTCTTGCTGGGCTGGATGATGTCCAGTATCCTCACCCCGAAGTTCTCGTCTATCACGACCACCTCGCCCTTCGCGATCGACTTGCCGTTCACGAGGATCTCCACCGGCTCGCCCGCCATCTTGTCCAGCTCTATGAGCGACCCCGGCCCGAATTCCAGGACGTCCTTTATGAGCTTGTGCGTCCTGCCCAGCTCCACGGTTATCTCCAACGGGACGTCGTCGATCATGGACATGTCCTTCTTCTCCCCAGATACGTTTTTTTCGTCGAACGGCTGATAGCTTACCGGCTGGACGTTGACCACCTGCCTG
>WRCU01000004.1 GCA_009783805.1 Oscillospiraceae bacterium | reverse complement strand
TTCGAACCCGCCCTCGGCGGCGAAGCCCACCACCTCCTCGAACGCGCACTCGCCCAGTATCGCGCTTACGAACCCCAGCCTCATGCCCATACCTTGACCCACCCCCCCTTTTTATCGCTCTCGCATATGGCGTCGCACAGCGCGATCTCCCGGAGCCCGTCCGCGAAGGTGGGGTATGTAGGCGGGTCGCGCCTTTCGCCAGGCTCGGCCGTGATGTCGGCGTATATGTCCCTAAAAAGCATCTTGAACGTGTCCGGGTGGCCCTCGTTATGCCCGCCCGGATAGTCGGCCAGCTCGCGGCTCTCGGGGTATAGGAGCGACGGGTCCTTCAGCAGGAGGCCGTTCGCGGCGTCCCTGCGCCCCAGCCACATCTGGTTCGGCAGCTCCGACTCCCAGGCCGCCGAGCTCTCCGACCCGTCCACCTCGAACTGGATCCTGTTCTTCCTGCCCGCCGAGACCTGGCTCACTGTGAACGAGCCGCGCCCGCCGCCCCCGAGGCGGAACATGACGGTCGCGTAGTCCTCCGTCCCTATCGGTATGCTCTCGTACGCGTCCGGGGTCTCGATCTTGCCGGCGTAGGTCTCAACGGGCCTGAGCGGCTTCATCCTGACCTTCCGGAACGTGGCGAAGTCCGCGCAGACCTCGGCTATCCTGTCGCCGGTCACGTACTCGACCGTGTCCATCCAATGCGACCCGATGTCCGCCACGGCCCTGGACCTGCCCGCCATAGCCGTCTCCAGCCTCCAGTTGTAATCCGTGCCGTAGAAGAGCCAGTCCTGCAGGTACGACCCATGGACGGCGAAGACCTCCCCCAGCTCGCCCTTCGCGACCATCTGGCTGAGCTGCCTGACGAGCGGGTAGTACCTGATGTTGAAGTCTATGGCATTGACCAGCCCCAACTCGCCGGCCAACCTCACGAGCTCCTCGGCCTCCGCCCTGCACGTGGTGATCGGCTTCTCGCCCACGACGTGCTTCCCGGCCAGGAGGGCCGCCTTGGTCATCTCGTAGTGCAGGTGGTTGGGGGTGCAGATGTGGATGACGTCTACCCCCGGATCCCTTACCATCTCGCGCCAATCCACGTACGCCTTGGGCACGCCGTACCGCGCCCTGTTCGCCTCCAGGCGCTCGGGGTCCGAGTTGGAGACCGCGGCGACCTCGACGTTCCCCAGCCTCCGCAGGGCCTCTATGTGGGCCGCCCCGATGAACCCCACCCCTATGATCCCGGCCTTGACCATGGAAGGCCACCCCCCATCCGCGTCCTATGCCGCCCTGCCCGCGCACGCCGCCGGGCGGGGCTTCCCTACCCCTAATCTACCAGTGATGCGTCAGGTCAACAACAGCGCCTTCACGAGCGGCGTCAGCGCCAGCGATACCACCGTCGACAGCGATACGCACAGGGCGGCGAACTCCTCCTCCCTGCCGTATGATGCGCATATGATCGCCGTGTTGGTCATGACCGGCATCGTCGCCTGGACGGCGAACACGTCGCCCATCATCGGCGGCAGGCCCAGCAGCCGGAATATCAGGATGGACAGCCCCCCTCCCGCCAAGAACCTGGAGCAGACGGCCACGGCCACGTCGCGGCTGACCTTGACCTTGCCCAGCCCCGACCTGTGCAGGACGAATCCGATGAAGAGCATCGAGAGCGGGGTCGTAAGGCCCCCCAGGCTGCCCGTGAGGTCGGCGACCGGCCCGGGTATGGGGGCCTTGAGGAGCATGGCGGCCATGCCCGCCGCCAGCCCGTACAGCGGCGGCGACGTCGCTATCCCCTTCAATGCCCTGAGCGGGCTGAACCTGGCGGCCTCCCCGCCCATCAGGCGTGAGGATAGTATGTATAGCCCCACCGACCAGAAGATCACGGTGTTGGCCATGTAGTAGTACAGCACGTAGGGCACGCTGGCCTCGCCGAATATGGCCAGGTTCACGGGCATCCCCATGAAGATGGTGTTGCTCTGGGCCGTGATGGTCATCACGATCCCCACGCGGCTCGCCTTGACCCGGAAGGCCTTGGTGACGGCGTAGCCGACCAGGTAGCAGGCGCCGATGCTGAGGACGGCCGTGGCTACGGCCCTGGGCATGGCCGCGAAATCCTCATCGCTGAACGACGTGGTGAGCGACTTGAAGATCATGCAGGGCAGGGAGACGTTCACGACCAGCCATGACACGAACTTGGACGCCCCGTCCCCCACCTTGCCGGACATCGAGATGAAAAAGCCCGCCGCGACGAGCAGCAGTATGGCGGAGACCGCCTCGAATGTGGCCGCGAAAGCTTCCAATGGCCCATGCCCCCATGGTGAGTATGCCGGGCGCCGGCGGGGAGCCCGCGGAAACCCCGGCCAAGGCGATTATAGCAGACGGCCGACGCCGCGCATGAACGCATCGCGCCGAGCCGCCGCGTTTTTATTGGCGCATGTTCGTGCTATCATGCATGGAAACGCGATGCGGGATCAAGCATAAGGAGGCGGCTACATGCTCTACAAGGACTTCGGCAAGACTGGGAAGAAGGTATCGGCGGTCGGCTTCGGGGGCATGCGGTTCGTCGCCGACGACTATAAGAAGGACATAGGCCTATGCTCCAGGCTGGTGCGGGAGGCGCACGAGAAGGGCATCACGTTCTTCGACACGGGCCCGGGCTACTGCGACGACATGAGCGAGGCCATTATGGGCGACGCCTTCAAGGGCATGAGGTACGGCGACTTTTACGTATCTACCAAGTGCGGCCTATGGCAGGCCACCGACGCCGAAGGCACGCTTAAGATGGTCGAGCAGTCGATAAAGAGGCTCAACGTCCCGAGGATAACCTTCTACAACATGTGGTGCATACGCAAGTTCGAGGAATACGAGAGGATGCTTTCGAAGGGCGGCATGCTCGACGGCATGCGCAGGGCCAAGGAGGCCGGGATGGTGGAGCACATATGCTGCACCGTGCACCTCAAGGGCGACGAGATAGAAAGGATCGCTAAGGACGGTCTGGTCGAGGGGATCATCCTCGGGTACAACGCCATTAATTCCGCATACCGCAGGCAGGGCGTCAAGGCCTGTGCGGACGCGGGCGTCGGCGTCGTGGTGATGAACCCGCTCGGCGGCGGCACCATACCCAAGCACCCCGATAAGTTCGCGTTCCTGGCCGACGGCGGTACCGACAGCCTCGCGGTCGCCGCGCTCAAGTTCCTCGTGGCCCACGACGGCATATCGGTCACGCTGCCGGGCATATCATGCTCGGCGGAGATAGATCAGGCGGTAAGCGCGACGGCCGACCTGCCGACCGTCGACGAGGCTTACCTCAAGGCGTTGGAAGATAGGCTGGGCGCTGAGCTGGACACGCTGTGCACGTGCTGCGCCTACTGCGACGAGTGCCCCGCGGGCCTGCCCGTCCCCAAGCTCGTGGAGTCCTACAACGAGTACATCCTGTCGGGCGAGGCCGGGATGGGCGCGGTCAAGGAGCGCCTGCGGGTCCATTGGAGCGTGTCCGCGGACGACGCGAAGGGATGCACCGAGTGCGGCAGGTGCGAGGAATTATGCACCCAGAAGCTCCCGATAATAGAGCGGCTCGGATTCCTGGCCGACAACGCGGGCAGGCTGTGACCGACTACGCGGGCCTAGCCGCGGCCATGCCCGCCCCGCATAATGAGGCTTCCCATGGATGCGAAGGATTGGCGAAAGCCATATACCCTGATGTCACCGAGACGATAAACGAAATATGCGCTAGGTACCCTAAGCGTAACCTCCCCGCGGGGGCCATGGTGACGCGTTTCTCGCCGAGCCCGACGGGCTTCCTGCACATAGGCAACGTCTTCGGCGCGCTCACGGACGAGAGGCTCGCGCACCAAAGCGGCGGGGTCTTCATCCTGCGCATAGAGGACACGGATTCCAAGCGCGAGGTCCCCGGCGGCGTAGGGCTGATCATCGACAACCTAAAGGAGTTCGGGATATCGTTCGACGAGTGCGCGACCGAAGGCGGCGACGTCGGGGCGTACGGCCCCTACCGCCAAAGCCGCAGGGCGGCGATATACCAGGCCTTCGCCAAGGAGTACGTCCGGCGAGGCCTCGCGTACCCCTGCTTCTGCTCCGAGGAGACCCTGGCCTCGATGAGGGACGCGCAGAAAGCCGCGAAGGCGAACCCCGGATATCACGGCGGGTACGCCGCCTGCCGGGGGCTCACGCCCGCGGAGGCAGAGGCGAAGGTGCGTGAGGGGCTCCCGTTCGTCATACGGTTCAGGTCCTGCGGCGACCCTTCAAGGACGGCGGAGGTCAGGGACTTGATCAAGGGCACGCTCAGGATGCCCGAGAACGACCAGGACTTCGTCATGCTGAAGTCAGACGGGACGCCCACCTACCATTTCGGGCACGTGATCGACGACACGCTTATGGGAACGACCCACGTCGTCCGAGGCGACGAGTGGCTGGCCACGCTGCCGTACCACATACAGATGTTCGACGCCTTCGGCCTCAGGAGGCCCGAGTACGCGCACACGGCGACGGTGGACAAGAGGGACGGGGCCAGCAAGAGGAAGATATCGAAGCGCAAGGACCCGGAGGCGAAGCTGACGTACTATCTGGAGGCGGGTTTCCCCATCCCCTCCATCACGGAATACGTAATGACGCTGCTCAACTCCGACTACGAGGAATGGCGCAGGGCCAACCCCGGATCGCCGCACACGGATTTTCCGTTCGCCCTAAGCAAGATGGGCGTTTCGGGCCCGCTCTTCGACCTCGGCAAGCTCCGCGACGTGTCGAAGGACGTGATCGCCGGGATGGGCGCCGGGGAGCTGACGGATCTCACGCTGGCCTGGGCCGCCAGGTACGATCCCAAGTTCCACGCGCTGGCCTCCGGTGACCCCGCATACCTAAGTCGGATCCTCTCGATAGGCCGGGGCGGCCCGAAGCCCAGGAAGGACCTGGCCGCCTACTCCGAGGTCGGCCCGTACGCGGTTTATTTTTACGACGAGGCCTACGTGCCCGCCCCGGATCCCGACTATCCGGCCTGCCTCGATTCGGGGACGCTAAAAGCCCTGCTCACCGGCTTCCTGGAAGGATACGAGAGTTCCGACGATCAAGCCGCATGGTTCGGGAAGGTCAAGGAGGCGGGCGCCAGGCTCGGGTTCGCGCCGGACACCGGCTCTTATAAAGCCACCCCCGAGAGCTACCTGGGGTCCGTCTCGGACGTCAGCATGGCCCTGAGGCTGGCGGTGACGGGCAGGAAGAATTCGCCCGACCTATGGGAGGTCATGCGCGTGATGGGCGCCGGACGCGTGGCAAGGCGCATAAGCATGGCCATGGAAATCCGGTCGGCGAAGCTTTAATTAACGTAACGGCGGCCGCCCAGGCGGACCGGACCGACGGCAAAGGAGGGCGAAGGGCATGCCTACGCTGACCAAGGCAAGGGAAACGATGACCTCCAGGGAGCGCGTGGTGCGCACGTTCAACCGCGAGAGGACCGACCGCGTGACGATCGGCTATGATACCAACCCAGCGATACACAAGAAATTCTGCGCCGCCCTCGGCTTGGCCGACGACAACCACGAAGCGCTGTTCCAAGCCATCGGCGTCGACTACCGCGGCGTGAACCCGCCGTACGTCGGCCCGCAGCTCTTCCCCCCCTCGACCGACGACAAGGTGAGGGTGAACACGACGACCGGCAGCAAGCATAGGTGGGTCGAAAACAACTACGGCGGGTATTGGGACCTCTTCCACTTCCCCCTCAAGGGCGCGGACGACGAGGCGATAGCGGCCCACCCGGTCACCTCCCCCGACCAGTACGACTACGACGCCGTGGGCAAGTCGCTCGACTACTACGGCGGCAAGTACGGGATATACTTCGGCAGCGCCGGCATGCCGGACATAATTAACGGCAACAGCTCCGTATTCGGGATGGAGGACTTATTATGCCATCTGGCCCTGGGCAACGAGGCCGCGCTCTCGTTCATCAACAGGCGGGCCGACTCGGCCCTTGGGGTCATGGAGAGGACACTGGAAAGGTACAAAGGCCGCATAGACTTCATATGGATGGGCGAGGACCTGGGCACGCAGATAGCCCCCATGGTCAGCCTCGACCTCTATAGGAAACACATGAAGCCCATCCACAAGAGGTTCTGCGACCTGGCCGGCCTGTACGGCCTCCCGGTCATCGTCCATACGTGCGGGTCGTCCAGCTGGGCGTACGAGGACTTCATAGAGATCGGGGTGAGCGCGGTCGACACGCTGCAGCCCGAGGCCGTCGACATGGGCGTGCGATACCTTAAAGAACGCTACGGCGGAAGGCTCGGGTTCCGCGGCTGCATATCCACGGCCGGCCCGCTCGCCTACGGAACCGCGGACGAGGTGGAAGCTTACTGCGCCGAGGTCCTGGGCATCATGATGGAGGGCGGCGGGTACCATTTCGCCCCCACCCACGCCATCCAGGACAATTCGCCGGTGGAGAACGTGGTGCGCATGTACCAGTCGGCCCACACGCACGGCGTATACACGTAAAGGGAGTAAACGGCTCCGCATACTATGTGCCAGTGCGGTGTTTCCCTTATTTCCCAAACATTTTATTAAGATTGTAAGTAGGGTCATATGCTTGTTCAATATCATTTATATTGCCAAATACAAACCATGTTTGCACATTATGGTTTCACATTTTTTAAACATTGCAAAATCTGTTCCTGCGACGCATGGCTGAAAATAGAATGAGCTACCATATAATCGAATTGCTCTCCGAATGAATCGACCGGAAACTCATAACTGTATTCAAATCTCGGCGCTTTAATTTCGACCATGCTTTCCCCGATTTCATTCTTTATACCTGCTTCTACCAACCATTTTTCCGGTTCAATACCACAATAACAGCTTCGGTTTAAGAATGGTATGAATAACCTACCCGCCCTTCATGATCCGCAACCTATATCAAGTAATTTGTGATATTCTCTTAAACCAAGAGCCGTAAGAAGGTTGAATTGCATAGCGCCAACTAAATCATAATTGTCGTCAGTACCGACATAACCTCTGTAATTCATTTATCATCACCCCGTTTAAAACCTTTATTTTCATACGGTTCATCTATAAATAAAGGTTCAAATATCCCTGTCTTAAAATATTGCATTAGGTTTTCATTTACGTGCGGCAATAATTCTATCCCCGGTAAATCTGATATAGGAACCCAAACGGGCTGCGAAACCATCGCGGGATTCGTCGGATCAATGTCCGGAAGCTCCGGCTTAGCGATTTGGCTGCCGCCAAGCAGCTCGCATCGGAAGAATAAGCTTATATGATGGCCGTCGCCGTAGGCATGGCCGCCGCTCCATGGCTCATATTCCAAGGCGAAGGCAAAGCCGCCCGCCGTTACTTCCTGGCCGGTCTCCTCCCTGACCTCACGGACGACGGTCATGCGGGCGCTCTCGCGCTCCTCGATTCCGCCGCCCGGAAAATTGTGGTACGCCCCGTCGCCGAAGCGGTTTAATAAAACCCTATCCCCATCGAATACGATGGCCCGCGCGCTCACCCGGATCTTATGGCTGTTTTCGAACATAGGCATCCGCTCCCCCCCACTTCACATGTCGAAGAACGTGATCTGGTTGCTTTCGGGCATCGAGGCTAGGCAGCCGTTCTCACGGAGGCAGTCGATCACGTGCTTGGGCGCCTTGGCCCTGGCCCTCAGGTCCTCCACCGACAGGAACGTTCCGTCGGCCCTGGCCCTTGCGATCGACTCGGCCGCGGCCGCTCCCACGCCCTGCAGCGCGCGCAGCGGCGGCAATAGGCCGTCTCCGATTATTTTGAAGGCTTCCACGTCCGACCCGTATATATCGACCGGCAGGAAGCGCATACCGCGCAGGTACATCTCCAGCGCGATGCGGAGCAGGCGGATCTCGACCTTCTCCTTCGGCTTCGCCTTGTGGCCGCCCGCCTCCAGCTCCCTCAGCCTCGCCCTGATCCTCTCCGGCCCCGAGGCCATGTTCGCGACGTCGAAGTCGTCCACCTCGACCGTGAACAGCGAGCTGTAGAAGGCCCCCATATGGCGGACCTTGAACCAGCCTAATTTCGTCGCATAAAGGACGTAGGCCACCGCGTGGCCCTTGGGAAAGAGGTACTTGATCTTCCTGCACGAGTCTATGTACCACCCGGGCACGCCCTTTTCGGCCATCGCCCTGACGTACTCCGGCTTCAGCCCAAGCCCGTCCCGCACGTCCTCCATGATGAGGAACGACAGCCTCTTCTCCACCCCCTTGCCTATCAGGTAGGTCATGATGTCGTCGCGCGTGCTTATGACCTCGGATAAAGTGCAGGTGCCACCTTTTATTAAGTCGCACGCGTTTCCCTGCCACACCTCCTTGCCGTGGGACAGCCCGCTTATCTGGATGAGGTCGGAGAAGCTCTCGGGCCTGGACTCGGCGAGTATCTTCATGACGAACTCCGTGCCCATTTCCGGCAGCCCCAGCGTGCCCAGGTTGACGCCCAGGTCCTCCGCCTTGATCCCCAGCGGCCCCAGGCCCCTGAAGAGGGCCAGCACCTCCGGGTCGCACTCCGGCACGTCGGATATGGCCACGCCGGTCAGGTCCTCGAGAATGCGGACGTGCGTGGGGTACTTATGACCGAGTATGTCCAGCTTCATCACCGTCTTGTGCAGGAAGCTGTAGTCGAAGTGGGTGGTTATGACGTCGGACGGCTTCTCCCCGCCCTTCTCCGCCTCCAGGTCCGCCGGCCTCTGGATCGGCGTGAAGTCATGGATGTCATATCCCTCGGGTATGATTATCAGCCCGCCCGGATGCTGCCCGGTCGTCCTCTTGACTCCGGTGCACCCTGCGATCAGCCGCTCCTCCTCCGCCTTGTTGATAATTTGACCCTTCTCCTCGAAGTAATTCTTGACGAACCCGAACGCCGTCTTCTCGGCGATGCCCAGGATGGTGCCAGCCCTGTATATCTCCCCGCGCCCCTCGAACAGCGCCTTCGCGTACGCGTGCGCCCTGTCCTGGTACTCCCGCGCGAAATTCAGGTCTATGTCGGGCGCCTTCTCGCCGTCGAAGCCCAGGAACGTCTCGAAGGGGATGTTCTCCCCCCTGCCGCGCATGGCCGAGCCGCAATCGGGGCATACGGCCTCCGGCAGGTCGCAGCCCGTGGCCGCCGCCGAGGGCGGGGTCAGCTCAAAGCGCCTGCATGACGGGCACAGGTAGTGCGGGGGCAGCGGGTTGTTCTCCGTTATGGAGCACATGGACGCCACCAGCGAGGAGCCGACGGAGCCCCTGGATCCGACTATGTACCCGTCCTCGTTCGACTTCCTGACCAGGCGGTAGGCCACGTAGTACATGACCGCGAATCCGTTCCGGGTAATCGCATCGATCTCCCTTCCCAGCCTGTCGGCCACCGGCGGCGGCAGCGTGGGGCCGTACAGCTCATGGGCCCTTGCGTAGGCCACCTCCCTCACCGTCTCCTCGGCGCCTTCGATCCTAGGCGCGAATATGCCCTTCGGGATCGGGACGATGCCGTCATCCACCATGTCGGCCACCTTGTTGGTGCCCTCCACCACCACCTCGTAGGCGTCCTCCCCACCCAGGTACGCGAACTCCGCGAGCATCTCGCTGGTCGTGCGGAAGTATAGGGGCGCCTGGTCCTCGGCGTCGGCGAACCCCATGCTTTTCATCATGATCCTCCTGAAGACCTCGTCCCTGGGGCCTAAAAAATGGACGTCGCAGGCCGCCGCCACCGGCTTGCCCAATTTTTTTCCCAAGGCGAGGATCCCGCGGTTCAGCTCGTTCAGGGCCTCCGCATCCTTCAGCCTGCCGCCGTCTATCAAGAATCTATTATTGCCGTTCGGCTGTATTTCCAAATAGTCGTAGAAGGAGGCTATCCCCTCCAGCTCCGCGCCCGCCTTGCCCGCGAGCGCCGCGGAGAAGACCTCGCCCGACTCGCACGCGCTTCCGATTACCAGGTCGTCGCGGCAGTCCTTGATATGATTCTTGGGGATGCGCGGCTTCTTGTTGAAGTATTTGAGATGGGATAGGGAGACCAGCCTATAGAGCGCCTTTATGCCTTTTTGGGTCCTGGCTATGAGCGTCGCGTGATGCGAGCCCCCCATCCTCTTAGACGGCAGCCTGTCATGCAGCCCGTTGACGTCCCCATGCTCCGTGCAGCCCAGCCTGACGGCCTCCTTTATTAGGCGCCCATAAAGCTCGGCCGTGGCGCGGGCGTCACCTTCCGCCGTATGGTGGGCCTCCAGGCTGATCCCGAAATGGGCCGCCAAGGCCTTCAGGCTATGCTTGGGCAGTTCCGGGAGCAGAGCCCTAGCGGCGCCCAGCGTGTCGAAAACGTCCAAGCCTAGGCTTAGCCCCGCCCTCGACGCGGCCGCCTCCAGGAAGCCCAAATCGAAGGGCGCGTTGTGAGCGACGAGCAGCGAGCCGCCGACGAACCCCAGGAGGTCCCTCAAGGCCGGCCCCTCCGCCGGGGCGCCGGCCAGGTCGCCGTCGCCGATGCCCGTCAGGCCCGAAGCCTCCGCCGGCATGGCGAACCCGGGATCCACGTACGTATGGAAGGAGGAGACGACCGCGCCCCCCGAAACCCTGACGGCGCCGATCTCCACAATCCTGTCCGCCGCCTTGGACAGGCCCGTCGTCTCCAGGTCCAGTATGACCGCGTCGCATCCGAAAGGCATGGCCTTCCCGATGTACGGGGCGGCGACCGCCTCGACCATGTAGCATTCCAGACCGTACAGCAGTTTTACCCCATGCTTGAGCGAGGCCTTATAGGCTTCCGGGAACCCTTGCAAGACCCCGTGGTCGGTGATGGCGACGGCCCTGTGGCCGTAGTCGGCGGCGCGCTTGATCAACCCTTCTATGGGGGTCACGCCGTCCATGGCGCTCATCTGGGTATGCGCGTGCAGCTCCACGCGCTTGACCGGCGCGTCGTCCCTCAATACGACCGGGTTGAGCTCGTTGATGGAGGAGGCGCGTATGACGGGCTCATTGTCCATGAACCGGTCCACCTGGACCTCGCCCGAGACCCTCATGCGGGCCCCGTCCCTGACGCGCTCGCCGTAGTAGTCGGCGTCATCCCCGTCCACGATGGCCTTCACCGTCACCGACCCTTCGTAGTCGGTCATGTAGAAGGTGAGTATCACGCTGCCGGACGAAGCCCTCCTCTGGCTCAAGCCGAACAGGTCGCCCTCGACCGTCACCTGCCTGGAGTCCGGGCCCACTTCGGTCATGGGGCAGGCCTTTTCCTTGATCAAGGACCCCATGACGACCTCGTCGCCGCCTTTTACGGCCTTCCCGCCCCTTCGCTTCGGCCGCCCGCCTTGATCGGGGCGCTTCCCCTGGCCTAAGCGCTTCCCCGACTTCGGCGCGGCGGCCGCCTCCGCTCTTGCGTCGCCCCCGGCCGGGACATGTTTCGGCCTCGGAGCCCCCGGCGCCGGAAGCGGGTTAGGCGTCCCCGGCATCGGGAGCGGATTTTTGCCGTCGCCCGCAGGCGCGTCCGGATCGGGCCCATCTCCCAGCGGGGCTGCCTCCCCCCGGTCCGCGATCACATCGAAGGCTATCCTGACGTCGAACGGGACCATCCTGCCGACGATCCGCCCGACCGCCCTTTCACCGCCCTTTTCCTTCAGGACCCCGGCTATGCCGGCCCGCAGCCCGATCCGCAGCGCGCCATCGCCGTACGACCATTCGCCCTCGCTTAATTGGCGGCTCAGGATAACGTCCTCAGCCTCTATCGCCTTGACGATTTCCTGCCTGTAATCCGCGAAAAACGTCTCATATGAATCCAGGGCGTACCGCACCCATACCGAAAGGCGCTCCTTATCCAAGCCCATAGCCGACGCGGCGAACGAGGCGAAGTCCGTGACCTCATCGTAGCCCACCAGGGCCTCCGATTCGCACTTAAGCACGGTCTCACCCGTCTCCGCGCGGTAGCCGACCGCCGTCAGCCTCGCCTTGCCTAGGGAGGATCCTTCGTCGCCAGCGAAATGCCCGCCGAACAAGGCGGCCAGCTCCCTGCCGCCGCCTCGGTCCTTAGGTCCGGGCCTGTCGCCCGCCTTGTCGCCTTCCGTCATATAAAGGCCCCCAACGCCGCCTAACGCCCTTTCGCCTTGGCGGCCCGAGCCGCGCCCTCCGCGCAAGCCTCCACCGCCGGGCCCATGTCATCCGCCCCTCGGAAAGGCAGCCTCTTAACTTTCGCCCCCCCCTCATAAAGGTCGATGAACCCGGTCCCAAAGACCAGGGCCACGTCCGCGTCGCCCGCCTCACCGGGGCCGTTCACCTCGCAGCCCATCACCGCCACCTTTATGGCCGCCCCCCCCATCGCGATTCGGGCGAGCGCCCCATCCACGGACTCGGCCAAGGAACGCAGGTCATGAGCGCACCGCCCGCAGGTCGGGCACGAGACGATCTCCGCGTGGCCTTTCCGGTAGAGCCCGAGCGACTTGAGTATCTCTATGCCCGCCCTCACCTCCTCCACGGGGTCGCCCGTGAGCGAGACCCTGATGGTGTCGCCGATGCCGCGCGCCAGGACGGACCCTATGCAGACCGCGCTCTTCACCGTCCCGGGAAGGCCGTATCCGGACTCGGTCAGACCTATATGCAGTGGGTAAGGGACCCTCCCGGACGCGATGGCGTTCGCCTCGATGGTGTCGCCTACGTCGGATGACTTGATCGCCACCACGATGTCCTCGAAGCCCGTGGCCCTCACCGTCTCCAGCATCGTTTCGGCGGCCCCCACCATGCCTTCCGGGCTGGGCCTGCCTTTCGTCGGCCCGCCTGGCATCGAGCCCGCGTTCACGCCCACCCTCACGGGCACCCCCATGGCGGCGGCCTTCGCGAACACTTCCCTTACTTCATTCTCACCGCCTATGTTGCCCGGGTTCACCCGCAGCTTGTCGGCACCGCCTTCCAAGGCGGCCAAGGCCAGCCTATGGTCGAAGTGCACGTCGGCTACGATGGGGATGGCCGCCCTGGCTTTTATCCTGCCCAAGGCGGCGGCCGCGCGCATGGAGTTGACGGCCACGCGCACGATGTCGCATCCGGCCTCCCTCAGCCTCTCGATCTGCTCGCCGGTCGCCGCCTCGTCGCAGGTGTCGGTCCTCGCCATCGACTGCACCGTGATGGGGGCCCCGCCGCCTATCTGGACACCCCCGACCCATACGGGCCTCGTCATGGCCCTGGCCGTCGGGGCGGCGGCCACCCCGCCCCCGCACGCGGGCGTCACCCGAAGAACCTCATTATGTCGTTGGACGTGGCGAACACCATTAATGCGAACAGGCATATGAATCCGCATATATTTATCCTGTACTCCCATTTCTTCGAGATGGGCCTGCCCCTGATGAGCTCAACCAGCAGGAATGAAAGCTTGCTCCCGTCCAGCGCCGGGAATGGGATGAGGTTGAAGAACCCCAGGTTCACGCTGATGAGGGCGCAGACCGCCATGAGATTCAACGCGGCCGTGCCGGCCGTGGCCGACTCCGAGACGGTCTCCCCTATGGTCCCGATGATGCCCACCGGCCCCATCATCTCACCGAGGCTCACCTTGCCCGTGACCAGCCAGAGGAGCGAATAGACGGTGCTCCTCCCCATGGAGTACAGGTACGACGCGGAGCTGGGTAGAAGTCCGGGGAACGACCCTTCATCCCATTGGAAGCGCACCCCCAGGTAGTTCCTCACCCCAGGGTACTCGACCCTTGAGGCCATGGCCGGCGGAAGGTCCAGGGTCTCGCCGTCCCTGACGACGGTGATCATTATCGGCCCTTCGCGGCCCTCGTTTATCCTTTCCTTGATCTCGGCCAGGCTGGAGACTCCCTCCCCATTCACGGCCACCACCTCGTCCCCGACCAGGAGCCCGGCGGCCTCTGCGCCGTAGCCGCCGACCACCCGCTCGACCAGCGTCGTCTTCAGCCCGTCCCCGCCCACCCGCGTGTCGAACCCGATGACGTAGTCCACCGACGGGTCTATGTCCGCCAGCTCCACATCTGCCGCCACATGCGCGCCGTCGCGCCTCAACCCGACCGTGACGGCCTTCTCGGACTGCGCGTAGAGGAAGAGGTCCAGGTCCATGGGGCTGTATACGGACCTGCCCGCGAACGACTTGATGACGTCGCCGCCCGCGATGCCGGCCGCCTCCGCCGGCGACCCCGCATCGACGCGCGAGACCCGCGTGGTGGGGTAGCCCCTGGCCGCGAATATGATGACCACGAAAAGGAGCGCCACCAGGATGTTGCATACGGGCCCGGCGGCCAGCACCGCGGCCCTGGCCCACTTCGGCCTGTTGCAATAGGCCCTCGCGTCGCCGGAGTCCTCGTTCTCGCCCTCCATGGTGATGTAGCCGCCTATGGGCAGGACGCCCAAGGAGTAGGTCGTCTCCCCCACCTTCCTCTTCACCAGCTTAGGGCCCATGAAGATCGAGAACTCGGTCACCCTGATCCCGGTCAGCTTGGCCGCGGTGAAGTGGCCCAGCTCATGCACGATTATCAGCACGCTCAGCGCCGCCAGCGCTATGACTATGTTCATGCCCGCAAGCACCACCAATCCTCGTTAGGTAAGCCCCCCGCCGCCTTCGCGGCCTCAAGCCCGGAGGCCCGCCTCGACGCCTGTAAGGCCCGGCGCATCCCCGAAAGGCCCATCCTAGGAAGGCGCATCCTTAGGTTCAACGCATCCCTGCGGCGGCGCCCACGGCCGCCCGCCCCGCGGCCTCGCCGACCGCCAGCAGGCGCCCGAGCCCATCGCCCGCATCGGCCCAGTCGGGCGTGAACAGTTCCAAAGCCGCCTCGACCACGTCGGGTATCCTATGGAAGGGCAGCCCACCGGCCAGGAACAGCCGGACAGCCTCCTCGTTCGCCGCATTGAGCACGGCCGGCGCGAACCCGCCCTCAGCCGCGGCCCTCTCGGCCAGGCCAAGGCACCTGAAGGTTTCGCGGTCAGGCTCTTCGATCCCTATCCCCGCCAGCCTAAGCGGGTCGAGGTGATCCATCCCGATCGGGGCCCTCTCAGGGTACGTGAGCGCCGAATGGATGGGGATCTTCATGGATGGGCAAGACGCCAGGGCCATGAGCGTGCCGTCGGCGAAGCCCACCATCCCGTGGATCAGCCCCTGAGGGTGGACCACGACCTTCACCGCCTCCGGCCCGACCCCAAACAGGACGGTGGCCTCTATGATCTCCATGCCTTTGTTCATCATCGTCGCGCAGTCGACCGTGATCTTCCGCCCCATCTTCCATACGGGATGGCTCAGCGCCTGCGCGATGGTGACCTTTTTAAGGTCCTCCGCCTTCAGCCCCCTGAACGGCCCCCCCGAGGCGGTCAGGTATATGGTCCTGACGGAACCCACATCGGGCCCTATGCACCGCGCGATCGCCGAATGCTCGCTGTCCACGGGTATCAGGGCTGAGCCGTGCCGGGATGCCAGGTCCGTCAGGAACCCCCCCGCCGCCACCATGATCTCTTTGCTGGCTATCGCCACGTCCGTGCCGCGCGTCAGGGCGGCGACCGTGGGATGCATGGCGCCCATCCCCACTATGCCCATGACCGCCCTATCGACGCCCACGTCGGCGGCCTCGATGAGCCCCTCCATCCCGTGCAGGACGCAGACCCCGGGATGCCGCGCCTTTATGAGCGCGGCCCCGGCGGCGTCCCCGACGGAGACGACGGAAGGCCTATGCGTCCTTATTTGGTCCGACAATAACCCGACGTTCGACCCGCAGGTCAGGACCTCCACCCTCAGGCCCATCGAAGATGCGACCTCCAAGGCCTGCACCCCGATGGATCCGGTCGATCCGAAGACAGCGACGTTATCTACCATGCCCTTATACGAGTCCCCAATCATCCCCCATTTGCTTCCAATGGCGAAGCCCGAAGCCGACGGGCGCATGCCGGCCGCGCCCATCTTCCGACTGATGCGCGGCCGCGGCTGTCACCCGCCGTACGTCCCTATCTCCATGCCTTTCCGTAGGTAGTACCTGAAGGTCTCATAATCCACGGTCGCCGGGATCGAATGGTCGCTATGCAGAACATAGCCGTTCCCGCCCATGACCGTGGGGATCTTCGCGAACAGCTCCCTGTCGATGATGTCCCTGTCGTTCGTGTATATGGCGCGGACGTCGATGCCGCCCATGAAGGAGATGACTTCGCCGTAGCGCCTATATAGGCTAAGCAGGTCCATGCCGGCCTTGACCTCTATGACCTGCAGGCAGTCGATCCCGGACTCTATCATCCCCGGCACGAGCCTGTCGACCATCCCGCACGAGTGCATGACGACGGGCAGCCCCCTCCCCTTGGCGAAGCCTATGGTTTTTTTATGGGCCGGCATCAATATCTCCCTGTACATCGCCGGCGACACGAACGGATGGTCCTTGAATCCCAGGTCCTCATAGTACCAGACGCCGTCCGGCTCACCCTCTTCGTCGAACAGCGTCTCCTGCATGGAGACGATGGCCTCGGCGTACGTGGCGACCATGTCCTTTATCCAGTCAGGGTCTAGCGACATCCCGACCAGCATGCCCTCATGGCCGCATACGGGATGCAGCAGCTCAAACACGTTCACGCCGCTCCAGAAGAAGAACCTGCCCATCTCGGCCGCGCGGCGCTTGGCCTCACGGTACTGCGCGAAGCCGATCCTGCGCCTGTCCGCCTTGATGTGCGGCTTGATCAGCCCTTCCCACTGCGCCCTCTCCTTGACCATGAAGTCCACGTGCTCGGGCGTGGAGTCGTGCAGCTTGTGCCTCCTGAGCAAGGCCCCGTTCCCGTCCCTGATGAGCACCGTCTCCTCGGTCTCCTCGACGACCTCATTCTTTTTATCCAAGTCAGCCACGAAGTTGAGGCACCAGCAGCCGCTCATGTCAAAGCCGAAATGATCGTCCATGGACTCGCCTTTGGCCAGGAAGCCGTCAGCCTCCCACTTCCTTTGCGTGTCCGACCAAAAATGCTCGTATACTCCGATCCTGTCGACCGGCTGCCTCCTAAGGATCCGCGCCGTGCGCTCCCTCCCGGTTAACGGCATATCCCGCACCCACCTTCCGTGATTTCCGGCCAACGCCCGCATTTTCCGTATTATATCCCAACCGCCCGGCCCGCGCGAGGAGGCGCCAGGTCCCTAAGCGCGCGTCAGCCGCTCAGGCCGTCCTTGTCGAACCGCCCCAGCGCCAAGGCGCGCCCGACCGAGCCGAGCGCCATCGCACGCATCGCGGCGTCGACGGGCAGGGGCCCCCGCCGCGCGAGCCTCAATGCCATGAAGAGCTCGGGCGCCCCACCGCCTCCCCTGACCGGGCTGTTCGTCACGCCGGTCACCTCAATCCCCCCGTCGGCGAAGAACCTGAGCAACCCTTCCATCACGCCCACCAGGACGCCCTTGTCTTCCATGGACCCCTTGCGCGCCGCGTCCGCCGCCCCCATTTCGTAGATGGGCTTCACCAGCGCGACCACGGTCGCGCCTTCGGCCGCGATACCCCAGCAGATGGGCACCGCCTTCCGCAGGGATAGGTAGGTGAGGTCCAAGGTGATCACCTCGGGCTTGGGATCCAGGAAGCGCAGGGATTCGGCTGCGATGTTGGTGCCCTCGAGGCAGACGACCCTGCCGTCATGCCGGAGCTTGGCCGCCAGCTCGCCTTTCCCGGCGTCCACGGCGTATACGGTGGAGGCCCCTTCCGATAGGAGGCAGTCCACGAACCCGCCGACGCTGGAGCCGCAGTCCAGGCAGGCCTTGTCCGCGACGTCCACGCCGAGCCCGAGCAAGGCGGTCTTCAGCTTAATGCCGCCCTTGCCCGCGTAGCTCCGTTTATAGTAGCCCCTGACCCTTACCGCCGAATCGACCGGGAACCTTTGGCCGCCGCCCAGAGCCTTCTCCCCGCCCACCAGCACCTTCCCCGCCATGATCCACGGGAGGGCCTCCTCCCTCGAGGCGAACCAGCCGCCGCTCAGCAGCAGGTCCAGGAGCGTGGCTTTGCCTGCCTTGCCGATAAGCTCACCCCCGTAGCCGATCGCCCGCCTAGC
>WRCU01000003.1 GCA_009783805.1 Oscillospiraceae bacterium | reverse complement strand
GGCCCCGCCATCTTCCACGTACACGCGAAGGACACGAAGGTGGACCGGTACAACACGGCCGTAAACGGGGTCCTGGACACGAAGCACTACGGCGACGAGATCAACCGCTCGTGGATATTCAGGTCCGTCGGGTACGGCAGCGACTACTCCGCGTGGAAGGACATGGTGAGCAACCTCAAGATGGTAGGCTACGACTACGTCATGAGCGTCGAGCACGAAGACAGCCTCATGTCCACCACCGAGGGGCTGGGGAAGGCCATATCGTTCCTCAAGGAGGTAATGACCTTCGAGAAGTCCGGCGGCATGTGGTGGGCGTGATGGGCGCGCTAGGTTATTGCGCCTAGGTCAGGGAGGGGGGCCCCTTAGTATGGACGGATGCGTGAACGTGGGGTTGGTGGGTTACAAGTTCATGGGCAAGGCCCACAGCAACGCCTTGAAGAGGATTAACATGTTCTTCGACCTGCCGGCCAAGGTAGGCATGAAGGTCATATGCGGCCGCGACGAGAGGTGGGTCAGGGAATCGCAGGTTAAGTTCGGGTGGGACGAGTGCTCCACCAGCTGGCGTGAGATGGTGGCGCGTAGGGACATAGACGCCGTCGACATCACGGCGCCCAGCGACGGGCACAAGGAGATAGCGATCGCCGCCGCCGGGGAAGGCAAGCACGTCTTTTGCGAGAAGCCGCTGGCCCTCAATCTGGCGGACGCCCGTGAGATCCTCGAGGCCGCCGTGAAGGCCAAGGTCAGGCACCAGATAGGGTTCAACTACCGGTTCGCCCCAGCCGTGATCCTGGCCAGGAAGCTCATAGACGAAGGTAGGATCGGGACCATATACCACGTCCGCGCCAGGTACCTGCAGGACTGGATCATGGACCCGGAATTCCCGCTCGTCTGGAGGCTCCAGAAGAGCGTGGCGGGGTCGGGATCGCTGGGCGACCTGGGCGCCCACTTCATCGACATCACCAGGTACCTGACCTGTGAGTTCAAGAGGGTCATAGGGCATAGCAAGACCTTCGTCGGGGAGAGGCCCATTGTGGACAACATGATAGGGCTCAGCGGCAAGGCCGCGGCGAACGCCCCGAAGGGCAAGGTCGACGTCGACGATGCGACCGTCTTCCTGGCGGAGTTCGGGAATGGCGGCCTAGGGGTCTTTGAGGCATCCAGGTTCGCGGCCGGTCACAAAAATGACATGTCCTTCGAGGTGAACGGCAGCAAGGGCAGCATAAGGTTCGA
Source organism: Oscillospiraceae bacterium (assembly GCA_009783805.1). Classification (GTDB taxonomy): domain Bacteria; phylum Bacillota; class Clostridia; order WRCU01; family WRCU01; genus WRCU01. The sequence goes on along the minus strand of WRCU01000003.1, from coordinate 16,959 downwards.
GTTCGAGAGGATGAACGAGCTGCAGTACTTCAGCTTCGAGGACGACGAGCATACCCAGGGATACAAGCTCATACAGGCGACGGAGCCGGCGCATCCCTACATGGGGAATTGGTGGCCGGCCGGGCACGTCCTGGGATACGAGAACACGTTCGTCCATGAGCTGTATGAGTTTTTAAACTGCGTGCTGACCGGGAAGGGCGCGTCGCCGGACTTCGCCGACGGCGTGAGGTGCTCCCAGGTGATCGAGGCCGTCGACCTTTCGATCGGCCGCAAGGCTTGGGTGGACGTCGACTCACTATGACCTAGGGAGGTACCCATTGCCTAAGAAGGAAGCTGATGCGTCTAAAACCGACAGGCAGAAGGCCAAGGCCCTGGAGGATAGGCTCTTGGCCAAGGGCGTGGAGCCATGGCAAGGGCACGGGACTATCGGCGGGAAGATAGAGGCCGTCGCCAGGTCATACGCGGATTTTTTAGACAAGGCCAGGACGGAGAGGCTGTGCGTCGCTGAGGCCGTACGGATGGCTGAGGAGGCGGGCTTCAAGGACATACGGGGCGCCCACGGCAAGGGCGGACCGTCCAAGGTCTACGCCGTCATCAAGGATAAGGCGGTCATGCTCGCCGTGCTGGGCGGGAGAGGCTTGGGGGAGGGCGTGAACCTGATCGGCTCGCACATAGACGCGCCGAGGATAGACCTCAAGCAATGCCCCCTATATGAGGATTCTGACCTGGCCCTCTTCAAGACGCATTACTATGGGGGGATCAAGAAGTACCAATGGGTGGCTGTGCCGCTCTCGATACACGGCGTCTTCGCCAAGAAAGACGGCGGGACGGTCAGCATGAGCGTCGGGGACGGGCCTGACGACCCCCAGTTCACGATAACCGACCTGCTGCCGCACCTGGCCCAGGACCAGATGTCCAAAAAGATGTCCGAGGCCATAACCGGGGAGGGGCTCAACCTCCTGGTAGGATCTGTGCCGTTTCCGGGCGGGTCCCCGGCGGGGAAGGTCAAGCTGGGCGTCATGAGCGCCCTGAACGGCCTGTTCGGGATAGACGAGGCCGATTTCGTCTCGGCGGAGCTGGAGGTCGTCCCTTCGTTCAAGACTAGGGACATAGGGTTCGACAGGGGGATGATCGGGGGGTACGGCCATGATGACAGGGCCTGCGCGTTCTGCTCCCTGAAGGCGTTGGTCGGGCTCAAGAACCCCGCGAGGACGGCCGTGTGCCTCCTGACGGACAAGGAGGAGATCGGAAGCACGGGAAATACGGGCGCGGAGTCCAACATGCTGGAGAACTTCTTGGGCAGGCTCTGTGAGATGGGCGGCGGAAGGCACGAGGATTGGCGCGCCTGCCTGGAACGCTCGCACGCCCTATCCGGGGACGTGAACGCCGGCGTCGACCCAAACTACGACGGGGTGCAGGACAAGCGCAACACGACTTACATGGGCAGGGGCGTGGTGCTGCAAAAATATACGGGCGTCAGGGGCAAGTACGGCGGCAGCGACGCGAACGCGGAGTTCTTGGCCAAGGTGAGGAACTGCTTCGACAAGGCCGGGGTGGTATGGCAGGCCGGCGAGCTGGGGAAGGTGGACAACGGCGGGGGCGGCACCATAGCGATGTACCAGGCCAGGTATGGGATGGAGGTGCTGGACGTGGGGATACCCATCCTGTCCATGCACTCACCGTTCGAGGTCGCCAGCAAGTACGACCTGTACATGTACCACAAGTGCAATGAGGCGTTTTACGCCTCGATGGCATAACCGACGGCCGGGCGGATGGGCGAAAGGCCCGGCGAAGGGGGGGCATAGCATGGCCGGATTCAAGGTTGCGCTCGTCGGCTGCGGCGGCATGTCGAACGCGTGGCTGTCCAACGTGACGAAGAGGGAGGACTGCGAAGTCGTGGCCCTCGTCGACATACTGCCCGAGAGCGCCGAGAGGCAGAAGGCGAAGTACGGGCTCGGCTGCGGCGTCTATACGGACCTCAGGAAGGCCATAGAGGAGCGCGCTGTGGACACGGTCCTGGACGTCACGATCCCCGACAGCCACAGGGAGGTCGTCACGACGGCGCTGAGGTGCGGCTGCCGCGTCTTCGGCGAGAAGCCGATGGCCTCATCGATGGCGGCCGCCGAGGAGATACACGCCGTCGCGAGGGAGACGGGGAACCATTACGCCGTGATGCAGAACAGGCGGTTCGACAGGCGGATCAGGACGCTGGCCCAGACGGTGGCGTCCAAGGCGATAGGGGACCTGGGGTTCGCGTCCGCGGACTTCTTCATCGGGGCGCACTTCGGCGGGTTCAGGGATATGATGGACAACCCGCTGGTACTGGACATGGCGGTCCACACGTTCGACCAGGCGAGGCTGATCACAGGCGCCGACGCCGTGGCGGTCTACTGCCATGAGTTCAACCCGCCGGGGTCTTGGTATAAGGGCAACGCCAGCGCCGTCTGCGTATTCGAGATGTCGGACGGGTCCGTCTTCGACTATAGGGGATCCTGGTGCTCCGAGGGGTTCTTCACGTCCTGGGAGTCCCAGTGGAGGGTCGTGGGCAGTGAGGGCACGGCCATATGGGACGGGCACGGCGCGCCGGTCTATGAGAGGGTCAGGCCTTCGGCGGAGGCGCGGTTCAGCAATGAGTTCGATAAGGTCACCCCAGAGATGCGCGACTGGGGCCGGCAGATGCACGACGGATGCATAGACGAGATGTTCGCCAGCGCGCTGGAGGGCAGGCGCGCTGAGACGGACTGCACCGACAACATCAGGACCATGGCCATGGTATTCGGTGCGATCGAGAGCGCTAGGTTGAAGCGCAGGGTGGAGTTGGGCAGGTATTGACCGCGGCGCCCATAGGGCGGGCGTCTAGGCGGCGCCGTATGGACGCACAGCGCAGCCCGGAAGGAATCCGCGCCGCCAGCCGGCGGCGAGAGGGTAAGGCCGCAGGCCGGGCGCGCGGCGCGCCCACGCCGGCCATGGCGGCTAGATGGGTGGACGTGAATGAGAAGGTTCCTCCTTATAATATGCTCGGCGACGATGGTCATGCTCCTTTTCGCGGGGACGTTCGTGCTGGGCGCCATAAACGCCGGGACGCAGCTGGACCCGGAGACGGGCGAGCTCATAGTCGGCGACTCGGGCGGCTACCATTCGGACCCCGGATCCCAGGCGGGTGAAGGGGACAATATCCTGACCATCATCCTCAACCCGTACCGGAACCCCGGGAAGCCTTTCAACGTGCTGCTGATGGGCAAGGACGAGAACAACCTCACGGACACGATGATGCTCGTCTACTTCAACCCCAACGACTCACAGATGAACCTCATGTCCATACCCAGGGACACCAGGGTGACGGTGGACGGGTCATACCGGAAGATCAACTCATGCTATCACCTCGGCGTCTCCAGGGGGGTGGGCGCCTCCATCGTGACGGGGGAGGTCTCCAAGGCCATGGGGGGCATAGAGATAAAGTACTACGTCGTCCTGGAGCTGAGCGTCTTCCGGGAGGTCATCGACATATTGGGCGGCGTGTACGTGGACGTGCCGGTCGACATGACGTACAGGGACCCGACGCAGGGCCTCTACATAGACATACGGAAGGGCTGGCAGCTTCTGGACGGCGAGCAGGCCGAGCAGTTCATGAGGTTCAGGCAATATGGGGACGGCACGTCGAACGCATACTACGACGGTTCGGACATCAACAGGATCGCGGGCCAGCAAAGGCTCATCAATGAACTGATCAGGCAGAAGGCGAACATATACAACATCTCGAAGGCCCATGAGATAATCCGCGCGGTCTTCGAGAGCCTCGACACCAACGTGGCCCGGGAGGAGATCTTCCGCATCCTGGAAAGCGCGCTGTCCATCAAGGCGGACAGGATGGCCTTCTTCACGCTGGCGGGGAAGGACGTGGTGGACACTTACTGGTACTGGGTCTGCGACGAGAAGGCGAACGCGGAGGTGGGGGGCGCCTACTTCGGCACGCGCTGAGCCCATGGATCGGGGGAGTGCGGGCCCGGCCTGGGGCGCATGTCGGGCGGGCTTATAAAGCCTAATCAAGGAAAGGGGATGTGGGGCCGACGGCGATAGGCCGGGACGAGGCCCCATGGGTCATAAAATGGAGCTGATGCTGGGTAACCAGGCGGTGGCGAGGGGCGCGTATGAGGCCGGCGTGAAGGTGGGCACGGCCTATCCGGGCACGCCCAGCACGGAGATAACGGAGTACCTGGCCAAGTACGGCGAGGTCTACTGCGAGTGGTCGCCGAATGAGAAGGTCGCGCTGGAGGTGGCCGCCGGCGCCTCGGTCGCCGGGGTCAGGGCATTGTGCTCGATGAAGCACGTGGGGCTGAACGTGGCCGCCGACCCTTTGTTCACGCTGCCCTACACGGGCGTGAACGGCGGATTGGTCATAGCGGTGGCGGACGACCCGGGCATACACAGCTCGCAGAACGAGCAGGACACGAGGAACTACGCCGTGGCCGCGAAGGTGCCTATGCTGGAGCCGGCCGACAGCGGGGAGTGCGTCGCATACGCGAGGCTGGCGTTCGGCCTGTCGGAACGGTTCGACACGCCGGTCATACTTAGGCTCACGACCAGGGTCTCGCATTCGCGGGGGATAGTGGCCGACCTGCGCGGCCGTGAGGAGCATGTCCGCCAATACGTGAGGGACCCGGCGAAGTACGTCATGATGCCGGCCATGGCCAGGAAGCGTCAGGCGTCGATCGAGAGGAGGATGGGGCTCCTCTCGGAGTACGCATCCGACGGCGAGTCGCCCAATGAGGTCATATGGGGGGGGAAGGAGGTCGGGGTCATCGCCGCGGGCATAGCATACCAGTACGCGGCCGAGGCCATGGGCGACTCCGTCTCCTACCTTAAGCTGGGAATGGTGTACCCCCTGCCCGAAAGGACCGTCCGCGAATTCGCATCGAAGGTGCGCCGGCTGGTGGTCGTCGAGGAGCTCGACCCGTTCATAGAGCGCCAGGTCAGGGCGATGGGGGTTGACTGCGTCGGGAAGGGCCTGTTCAGCCCGTTCGGCGAGTACTCCGTCGGAATGGTGGCCAAGGCGTTGGGGGGGATGCTGGGGGAAGGGCCGGCGACGGCTCCAGAGCCCGGCTTAAAAAATCTACAGGCGCCGCCGCCGCCCGCGAGGCCGCCGGTCATGTGCCCGGGCTGCCCGCACCGGGGCGTCTTCTACGTGCTGAGGAAGCTGAGGGTGACGGTGGCCGGTGACATAGGCTGCTATACGCTGGGGGCGCTGAGCCCCCTGGAGTCCATGGACACATGCCTCTGCATGGGCGCCGGGGTCAGCATGGCCCACGGGATGGCGTTAGCCGGCGGGATGGGGGGAAGGTCGGTGGCCGTCATCGGGGACTCGACCTTCATGCACTCGGGGATCACGTCGCTCATCGACATCGTCTACAACAAGGGCCGCTCGACCGTCATCATATTGGACAACTCGACGACGGCCATGACCGGGCTGCAGCAGAACCCGGCGACCGGGCTCACCTTGCGCGGCGCGGAGACGCACCGCGCGGATCTGGCCAAGCTATGCGAGGCGGTGGGCGTCGGAAGCGTGGCGGAGGTGGACCCGTTCGACCTTGCGGCCATGGAGAAGGCGGTCATCGAGGAGACGGGCAAGGATTGCTGCTCAGTCATAATCGCCAGGAGGCCATGCGCCAGCCTTGGGCAGTCACCCAAAGGCAAGCCCGCGTCCGTTGACCGGGACGCATGCTCCGGATGCGGGGCCTGCATGCGGCTGGGGTGCCCATCGCTAAGCAAGGGGGACGGGAAGCCCGCGGTGGACCGCTCGTACTGCGTGGGTTGCGGGCTCTGCGCGAAGGTCTGCCCGAAGGGCGCCATAAAGGCCTGACCGCCAGCCCGCCATTCGGCATGGGGGGCGGGGCGCCCCAGGCGAAGCGAATATCATCGGAATTAATTTGACGGCCGCGTGGGGAACGCGGCGCCAAACGTTGGGGGGATAGGCATTTGGCTAAGGAAGGCTCGACCAGGTTGGACAGGGACGTGCTCATGGTCGGGGTCGGCGGCCAGGGGGCACTGCTCGCGAGCAAAATCATGGGCGCCGCGGCCATCGCGTCCGGCCTGGACGTGAAGGTCTCGGAGGTGCACGGGATGGCGCGCCGCGGCGGCGGAGTGGTCACCTACGTCCGCATGTCCGGGGGCAAGGTCAGGTCGCCCATCGTCGAGAGGGGCGGCGCCGACTGCGTGATAGCCTTCGAGAAGCTGGAGGCCCTGCGTTGGGCCGGCCACCTGAAGGATGGGGGCTTGATGGTCATGGGGACGCAGGAGATATACCCCATGCCCGTCGTGACGGGCGCGGAGAGGTATCCGGACGACATCGTGGGCATGCTCTCCGGAGGGCGGTTCAGGCTGGTCGCCGTGGACGCCTTGGCCATCGCGGAGTCCTGCGGCGACATGAGGGCGGTGAACACCGTGCTGCTGGGCGTCTATGCGAAAGCCAGCGGCATAGCCGAGGACATATGGCTGGAGGCGGTGAAGTCGAACGCGCCGGCCAGGAGCGCATCGGTGAACTTGGACGCGTTCGGGCGCGGCTGGCGCATGGCCGGCGAATGAAAGAGGCTGGAGGGCGTGTCATGGAGAAGGCTGAAGCGGGCGGGCGTTGGTTCGTACCCGGTGAGATAGATGACCTGGCGGACGGCTGCAGGTTCGACATGTCCGACTGGCTGGACAAGCCGGCCGGGAAGCACGGCTTCCTGCGTTCCGTGGGCGGGGGGCTCGCATTTGAGGACGGCACCCCTTTCAAGATATGGGGTTCCAACATAACGGAAGGGTGCGTCCACGACTGGAAGGCCGCGTCATCGTATGCCAGGCGGATGGCCAGGTTCGGCATGAATGCGGTCAGGTTCCACAAGTTCACGTGGAGCCATAGCGGCATAGTCGCCAAAGGCGGGAGGTCTACGGACCTGGATCCGGCCAAGGCCGACGGCATGGACCGCGCCTTCCATGAGTTCAAGGAAAGGGGCCTGTACGTGGCCTGGAGCCATGTGTTCGGGCATCAGGTGACGGCCGCCGACGGATTGGCCAGCGGCTTCGTCGGGGATGGGGCCTTCTCGGAGACGGCGAACTCCTATGGCTTGGTGAACTTCGCCGAGGACATGCAAGGCTTGGTCATCAGGCTGACCGTGAACCTCCTCACGCACGAGAACCCGTACACCGGGCTGCGTTACTGCGACGATCCGGCGCTGGCCATCATCGAGCTGCAGAATGAGGACAACATTTTTTGGGGCGTGCAGGAAAAGGCGGACAAGGTCCCGCATTACCGCAGCCTGCTCAACGGCATGTTCTGCGATTGGCTGGAGGCGCGGTACGGCGGCCAGGACCGTTTGGAAGGGGCCTGGGGGCCGGGGGCCCTCGACGAGGGTGAGAGCCTCGGGGCGAGGAACATATACGCGCATTCGAACTGCCACTATCTGAGCCCCGACCGGATAAGGTCCGACGGGGTGAGGAAAAGGCGCTACCTGGACTGCATGCTCTTCCTGCACGAGACGCAGAACGCGTATTATAGGCGGTACCGCGACGCGATACGGTCCGCCGGATACAAAGGCGTCATACTCGCGTCCCCATGGATGGCGGGGGAGGTGGGGGCCCCGCACTTCTACAACCTGCGCAGCGACGCGCTGATCGGGCCCGTCGATAGGCACGACTACTGGTGCGGCGGCTCATGGCACATGATGAAGCCGGGCCCGTTCATGCATGGGGCCATGGTCTCCTCGCCCGGCTCCGGGATCATCAGGAGGGCCGCCCATCGGGTGGAAGGGGTGCCGTTCCTCATGTCCGAATGGATGAGCACCCAGCCCAACGAATACCTGACCGAGGCGCCCTTCATAGTGGCGGCCTACGGGATGGGCCTGAACGGATGGAGCGGCTCCTTCTCGTACGCCATCGACCATGTCCACAACATCTACAACGCCAACAACCCCGCGCACCTATACCAGTACCCCGCCCTCGCGAGGATGGTGCATAGGGGGGACGTCAGGGAGGCCGGGCATGCGGCCTTGCAGGAGGTGGACCTGGAGGCGCTCGCGGAGGGCGGCGAAGTGCCCGACCCGATCCCGCCGCACATGGCGGCGGTGGGGAAGGTCGGCGTACGGTTCCGTGCGGGAGGGGGGCCGTCCTTGGTGACCGCCCCGACCGAGCCTTTCATCAAGGGCGGGGAGCATAGGAGCTCAACGGGTCAGCTGTGCTGGGACGCGGGCGGCGGGGGCATGATCGTGGTCGATACCCCCGGGACGGCGGCGGTCATGGGCTTCGTGGGGGACAGGGCGGTAAAGGCCGGTATCCTTTCGATATCGAAGGTCGCGAACAGGTTCGTGAACGTGATCCTGACGGGGTTGGGCAGGGAGGCGCTGCGTGAGAGCCGCGGACTGCTCCTGACGGCCTTGGCGAGGTCACGGTTCACCGGCATGAGGTATGGGGACGATGGGGCGACCCTCCTGGAGCCGGGGACGTTGCCCTTTGAGGTGGAGGGGGTCGATTGCGAGGTCACCGTCGAGGCCGCGGCATCCGGGGCCGCCGTGTATGCCTTGGACGGGAACGGCAGGAGGGCGCATGAGGTGGCCGCGGCGAGGCTCGGGCCTGAGGGCGTCTCCTTCACGATATCCGCCGACCACGAGGCGTGCTGGTATGAGGTCGTGCTGGCCTGAGGCGCCCCGTCAACCCACCTTGCCGTCGAAGCACCTATACTGCAGCGACTCGGCGAGGTGCCACTGCTCTATCCGCTCGCTACCCTCCATGTCGGCTATGGTGCGCGCGACCTTGAGGATGCGCGTGTATGAGCGCGCGCTGAGGCCCAGCCTCTCATACGCGCCCTCGAGGATCCTCGCGCCCGCCGGGTCCATGGAGCAGCAAGCCTTCATGGCGTCGGAACCCATCTCGGCGTTGACCTTCATGGGGTATCCCATCCGGGAGAACCTCGCGGCTTGGGCGGCCCGGGTCCTCGCGACGCGCAGGGCCACCTCGCGTGAGCCCTCAGACGGGCGGGGCGCGCTCAGCTGGCCGTAGGGGACCGGCATCACCTCGACGTGCATGTCTATCCTGTCGAAGAGCGGCGAGCTGAGCTTGGCGAGGTATGCCTGCCGTTGCCTCGGCGAGCAGGAACATCTCTTCCTCGGGTCGGTCAGGTTCCCGCAGGCGCAGGGGTTGCAAGCCGCCACCAGCGTCACGGAGGACGGGTATGTATGGCTGCCGTTGACGCGCGAGATGGTAACCTTCCTGTCCTCCAGAGGCTCCCTCATGGCCTCGATGGACGACCTAGGGTACTCGGACAGCTCGTCCAAGAAAAGCACGCCGTTATGCGCTAGGCTCATCTCGCCGGGCGCGGGGACCTTCCCGCCGCCGACCAGGGCCCTGTCCGATATGGTGTGGTGCGGGGCCCTGAAAGGCCTTTCGCTTATATATGGCACGTTGGGAGGCAACAGCCCGCGGACGCTGTGTATCTTCGTGACCTCCAGGGCCTCCTCGAAGCTCATGTCCGGCATTATGGAAGGGAAGGTCCTGGCGAGCATCGTCTTGCCGGAACCCGGGCTGCCTATGAGCAGGATATGGTGTCCCCCGGAGGCGGCGATCTCCAGCGCACGCTTGACGTAGGACTGGCCTTTGACCTCGCTCAGGTCAGGCCCGCCCTTCGGCCTGGAGCATACGTAGGCGACCTTGGGCGCCAAGTGCGAGTCGTCGGGTTGATAGGACCTTTCCGCCGCCTCCCTGAGGCTCTGGATGGGGACAATGCCTATCGAGTCGACGACCGAACCCTCCGCCGCGTTCTCCGCCGGCACGAGGAACCGACTGACGCCCGCGTTCCCTAAGGCGATCGCCATCGGCAGTATCCCGTTCGCCGGCTTGACGCGGCCGTCCAGGGAAAGCTCGCCGGCGAACGCGCAGTCGGGCAGCGGCTCATGGCCCGTCCCCGGCTCCCCGCCGCCATGGGGCTCGCCGGCTTTGCCATGGGCGGATCCCGGCAACTGGCCGCTCGCCGCCAGGATCCCCAGGGCGATGGGCAAGTCGAAGGAGGACCCTTCTTTTTTGACCGACGCCGGAGCGAGGTTTACGGTGACCCGCCTCAGGGGGAACTCGTACCCGCTGTTCCGGATCGCCGAGCGCACCCTCTCCCTGGACTCCCTAACGGCCGCGTCGGCCAGCCCCACGACCTCGAAGCACGGCAGGCCGCAGCCGATGTCCACCTCCACGTCGACGCCGTAGCCGTCCAGGCTCACCAATCCGCAGCCTTTTATGACGCAAAACATCGGACCATCGCCCCCCGCCTCGGTGCAGGTTAGTTTTTGATAGTGGGTTCCCTATGATGGGATTTTTTGATATTATTTACATTATAATATATTATTGGAAATTGCAAGCATCCAACGACAGGGGGTCGCCATATGGACAATCTAGGCAGGGAGCCGATCCGCGAGGATGATAGGATGTTCTGGGTTTGGCTCCATACCAGGAAAGGCATGAGCGGCCCCAGGCTCAGGGCCCTGATACGGAAGCTGGGGACGGCTAGGGAGGCTTGGTCGGTGGGGCCGGAGGCGGCGGACTCCCTGGCGGGCGGTGGCGGGCGCCTGACGGCGGGCCTGCGGGAGGGCCGTGAGATGGGATGCATGGAGCGGTACATGGAAAGGCTCGCCGATATGGGCGTGATGGCGGTCATCCCCGGGGACGCTTGCTACCCGGAGATGCTGGCCGCCATCCCCGACAGCCCGATGGCCCTGTTCATAAAGGGGGACCCCGGATTCCACCGGCCGTCGGTTTCGATCGTGGGGACGCGCCGCCCAACGCCGTATGGGACGGACATGACCGACCGGTTCGCCAGGGAGCTGGCTTCCATGGGGTTCACGGTCACGAGCGGACTGGCGCGGGGGGTCGACTCCCACGCGCATGGGGGGGCACTGAAGGCCGGAGGCGCCACCAACGCGGTGCTGGGGTGCGGGCCCAACGTGTGCTACCCACCGGAGAACAGGAGGCTGATGCGCGAGATAGAGGAGCGCGGCGCCACCATCACCGAGTATGGCCTGGATGTGGAGCCTGACTCAGCAAACTTCCCCGCGAGGAACAGGATCATCAGCGGCCTCTCGCTGGGGTTGCTGGTCACGGAGGCCGGCTATCGGAGCGGCGCTTCGATCACCGTCGGCTACGCGGCGGAGCAGGGGCGGGAGGTGTTCGCACTGCCCGGCAACGTCACCAGCGCCATGAGCAGGGGTACGAACCAATTCATAAGGGAGGGGGCCAGGTTGGTGACCTGCGTGGGTGAGCTCATCGAAGGCCTGCCCCTCTACTCTTTGGAGGAAGGCGAAATGCCAGGGGACGCCGATGGCGGGCGGGACGCGGACGAGACCGCCGTGGGCGCTCGGCCGGAGGGGGCGCCAGGCGATGGGCGCAGGCCGGGCGGGGACGCCGAGCGGGCCGGCGCAAGGACGGGCGGCGCGGTAGGCGCGGGGACAGGCTCGGGTTCCGGGGTCGGCTTGGGGCCTGGGGCGGAGCGCATAGTCGACGCGCTTTCCAAGGGCCCCGCCCACATAGACCGCCTCGCCGAGGAGACGGGGACGCCCATCGGCCTCCTCGCGTCGGAGCTCCTGGCCCTGGAGCTGTGCGGAACGGTCAGGCAAGGCGCGGGCAAGGTGTTCACGCTCGCATGAAGGGCCTCCCCGGCGCCTTATTTGCTTTATCGGATTCCTATGGTTATATTATTCCGGTAAAAATCGGCCATATTCATATGGCTTTTTCGATATGGGGGAAAAGATGGCGGACAAGCTGATCATCGTCGAGTCGCCCGGGAAGGTGAAGACGATAGGGAAGTTCCTCGGGAGGGGATACAAGGTGGACGCCTCGATGGGGCACTTGAGGGACCTGCCGAAAAGCACCCTGGGCGTCGACATAGAGGCGGGCTTTGAGCCCAAGTACATCAACATCAGGGGCAGGGCCGAGCTTATAAACAAGCTCAGGCGGGAGGCGAAAGGTAGGGAGGTCCTCCTGGCCACGGACCCAGACAGGGAGGGCGAGGCCATATCATGGCACCTGGCGCACCTCCTCTCGATCGACGAAGGCAAGGCGTGCAGGATATCGTTCAATGAGATAACCAAAGGCGCGGTGACCGGCGCCATCAAGAAGCCGCGCAAGATAGACATGGATCTGGTGGCGTCGCAGCAGGCCCGCAGGGTGTTGGACAGGATAGTGGGCTACAAGATCAGCCCCCTCCTATGGAAGAACGTCCGGAAGGGCCTCAGCGCCGGCAGGGTGCAGTCCGTGGCGACCAGGCTGGTATGCGACAGGGAGGATGAGGTCTCCGGGTTCACGCCTGAGGAGTACTGGGTCCTCAAGGCCTGGTTCGACAAAGGGGGGAAGGAGTTCGGCGCGAGGTACCACGGCACCTCAGGGAAAAAAGTCGACCTTGCCCGTGAGTCGCAGGCGGATGCCGTGGTGAATGACCTGTCAGGCGCCGAGTACGCGGTCGAGTCCGTGCGGAAGGCGGATAAGCCGAAGGTCCCGGCGGCGCCGTTCATAACCAGCTCGCTCCAGCAGGAAGCGTCCAGGAAGCTGGGCTTCACCACCAAGAAGACCATGATGCTGGCCCAGCAGCTGTATGAGGGCGTCGAGGTGGGCGGCGAAGGGACGGTCGGCCTGATCACCTACATGAGGACGGACTCCACGCGCCTGTCGGACGAGGCCGTCGGTGAGCTCAGGGACTACATAGGAACCCATTACGGGCCCAACTACCTGCCCGACGCAAGGAGGGTCTTCAAGAACAGGAACTCCTCCCAGGACGCGCATGAGGCGATACGCCCTTCCAACGTCGCGATGGACCCGAAGGACGTGAAGGAGTCGCTCACCGCGGACCAGTACAGGCTGTATAAGCTCATATGGGATAGGGCGGTGGCCAGCCAGATGTCCAACGCCCTGTATGAGGTCACGAACGTGGACATCCTGGCCAAAGGCAAGCACCTTTTCAAGGCCATGGGCTCCTCGCTGCGGTTCGACGGCTTCATGGCGCTGTACACGGAAGGGCGCGACGAAGGCGGCGAGGCGGGCGAGGGTGGGGAGCATGGGGATGAAGGCGAACATGGGGGATCCGGGATCCTGCAGCTCCTGACCGAGGGGGAGAGGCTGGACTGCAAGAGGCTCGACAAGACGCAGCACTTCACCCAGCCGCCCCCGAGGTACACGGAAGCCTCGCTCGTGAAGGCATTGGAAGAGAAGGGGATAGGCAGGCCCAGCACCTACTCCCCGACTATAATAACCATCCTGTCCAGGGGCTACGTAGAGAAGGACAGGAAATACCTGATACCCACCGAGCTGGGGAGGATAGTGACCGGCATCATGAAGTCGCACTTCCCCGACATCGTCGACCTGGGGTTCACGGCCGCCGTGGAGAGGGAGCTGGATGAGGTCGAGGAGGGGAAGAAGGGTTGGGCCAAGGTGCTCGGCGATTTTTATGAAAGCTTCAAGGCGGCCGTCGAGAGCGCCGAAAGCCAGATAGGGAAGGTCAGCCTGCCCGACGAGGAGACAGGGGTGCCCTGTGAGAAGTGCGGCCGCATCATGGTCGTGAAGGTAGGCAGGTACGGCAGGTTCATGGCTTGCCCGGGATTCCCCGGATGCCGCAACGCCAAGCCCATACATGAGGACGCGGGGATCGAATGCGCCGCCTGCGGCGGAAGGCTCCAGATCAGGAAGAGCAGGAAGGGCAGGAGGTATGTGGGCTGCGAGAACAATCCGGCTTGCGACTTCATGTCCTGGGACATGCCTTCAGACGAAAGGTGCCCCGAATGCGGGGTGACCATGCTGAGGAAGGGTTCCGGCAGGGACTCCGGCCCATACTGCATGAACCAAAAGTGCGCGATGTGCAAATACCAGCCTCCGAAAAGGCCGGACGGCGCTGAGGGCGGCGCCAAGGCGGAGGAAGGGCCCGGCAAGGGCGCGGGGCCTAGCTCGGCCAAATCGACGAAGGCGACTAAGGCCGCGGGACCCGCCAAGGCCGCAGGACCCGGCAAGGCCGCGGGACCCGCCAAGGCCAAGGCGCCGAAGGCTAAGGCGCCGAAGGCGACGGGCGCGGGAAAGGCAAGGGAGTGAGGCGCGGCCGGCCCGCATGGGGATAGGCGACCGATCACCGACCGGGCGTAGGGAGCCTCGCCCGACCGTGGCCGGCAAAGGCTTGCCTTGCGTCGCGGTTGCATGCCGTTAGGTATGGTAGAATATCATGCTGTATACTATTTTCTACCGGTCGCGTGACGCAGCGAAAGGCGGGGTAACCATGCTCATAGGAAACGTGTTCGCTAGGACCTCATTGACGGAGAGGGCGCTGGAGGCCACCCAGCAGAGGGGGGAGGTCATCCTGCACAACCTGGCCAATGGGGACACGCCCGGCTACAAGCGCAAGGACCTGGCCTTCGAGTCGCTCCTGTCCGAGGCGGTCAGAAAGAGCCAAGGCGGCTCCTTCGTGGGCAACAGGACCGACGGGCGGCACATTAACATAGGGGGCCCGGTGGACATGGGCAAGGTAAGGCCCACCGTGTATACGGACCACAAGTCGCTCTCATACAGGCTGGACGGGAACAACGTCGACATGGAGTCGGAGAAGGCGTACGAGGCGAAGAACACGATCCGCTACAACGCGCTCCTGACGTTCCTCAACAACGAGATGCTTTCCATAAGGAACGCCATATCAGGCGGAAGGGGATGACATAAGGCATGGGTTACCTGAGGTCCTTCGACATCAGCGCCTCGGCGCTGACCGCCCAGCGTCTTAGGATGGACGTGATCGCACAGAACATAGCGAACGCCGAGTCCACCCGCACGCAGAGCGGGGAGCCGTATAGGCGCCACACGGTGCTCTTCCAGGAGAAGACCCCAGGCGGCAGGCCGCTGTTCGTGGACAGCCTGCGCAGGAGCCTGGGCCTGTCCGGCTCCACGGGCACCGCGACCCGCCCGTCGTGGGGGGGGCGCGGCGGCGCCGGCGTCAAGGTGGCGGCCATAGTGCAGGACCCCACGGACTTCAGGATGAAGTATGACCCGGGCCATCCGGACGCCGACGAGGAGGGCTACGTAAGGATGCCGAACGTGGACATAGTGACCGAGATGGTCAACCTGATATCCGCGTCCAGGTCGTACGAGGCCAACCAAACCGCCATAGAGAACGTAAAGAGCATGGCCATGAAGACATTGGAGATCGGGAGGTAGCATATGCAGATGGAGGCAGCTTTTAAGGTCCCGCCGATCTCGCCGTCCCTATGGGAGGCGAGCAAGATCCCCGCGGGCCCGGGCACGGATGCCAAGGCCGGGTTCGGGGCCATGCTGGGGGAGGCGATCCAAAACGCCAATGAGCTGCAGTCGCGGTCCGAGGAGCTCATGAGCATGTTCGCGCTCGGCGAGACCGATGACCTTCTGGCGGTCTCGCTGGCCCAATCCAAGGCGAAGATATCGCTCAACTTCATCATCGAGATAAGGAACAAGGTGCTGGAGGCATATCAGGAGATCATGAGGATGGCCATATAGGGGCTACCGAAAGGCTGGTAATGGCGGATGCCGGAAACGCTCAGGAAGATGAAGGATTCGCTGGCCGGCAAGTGGGGGAGGCTGGAAAGGACCCAAAAGGTCAGGCTGTATGCGATAGCGGCCGTCGTGGTCGCCTCGCTGGCCATATGCGCCTACATATACGGCAGGGTCAGCTACGAGCCGCTGCTTACCGTGGGCAACGCCGAGGAGAGGGGCGAGATCGTCAGGATCCTCCAGGACAGCGGGATACGGTTCAAGAGCGACGGCAATGCGATACTCGTGGACGACGGTAAAAAGAACGCGGCGGAGGCCGCGCTGGTGAGGAACGGCTACCCGAAGTCGCCGGACACGATATTCGCCGACGCCTTCTCGCGGATACAGCTGAGCAACACCGAGGCGGACAAGAGGAAGCTGTTCATAGACAGCCAGCAAAGGACGATCGCCCAAAAGCTCAAGCTCCTGGAATACATAGACGACGCGACGGTCAACCTCACGATCCCGGAGCGGCCCATCCTGCTGTTCAACAACGAGGAGGTCGAGGAGGCCAGGGCCGCGGTCATGGTCAGGCAGAACAGGCAGCTCAGCCTGTCGCAGGTAAATGCGATAATCAACTGGGTCTGCATGTCGGTCGAGGGGCTTAAGCCCTCCAACGTCTCGCTCATCGACTACGAGGCCAACGACCTGGTGCCCAGCTCAGACAACGAGCTGAGGAACGTGACCGACCAACAGCAATATATTAGGAAGCTTTTCAAGGGCGAGCTGGAGGCCAACGTCCGCCGGCTGTTCACCAGCGCCGTCGAGTACGGCAACTTCGAGTACATCACCTGCGCAGCCCAGCCGTATATAAACTACAACGACTCATCGGTAGAGTCGAGGAGGTACCAGTTCCCCGACGGCGGCGACGAGGGCGTCATCATCAGCCAGCGCATAGAGAGGGAGAGCGCCACGGGGTACAGCTACGCCGACGAGCCCGGCCTGATGGTGAACCCGGGGTACGACAACACGCAGTACGACTTCGAGTATGACAGGGGGTCATCCTCGTTCGACCGCTACCTCGAGGAGACGAACTACGGCTATGACGAGGTGGTCACCAGCATGACCAACTCGGCGGACATCGACATGTCGAGGACGACGATGGCCGTAAACGTGCTATACGGTGACAGGGTCAGGGTCGATGACGAGACCATAAACGCGGAAGCCGAGAAGATAAGGGACTCGGTCTCGATGGCGACCGGCATACCGATCGAGAACGTGACCGTCCATCCGTACAGGATGGCGTCGAAGGATGAGGCGGAGGCGGACTTCATGGACGGCGTATGGGGGTTCCTGAACCGCTACGGGGCCCTGCTGGTCATACTCCTCCTCACGATCCTGCTCATGCTCATCCTCCTGCCCAGGAGGCGTGGGGAGACGTCGGTGACGGACCTGACCCCGCTACCGGAGGCCGGCCCGCTG
>WRCU01000002.1 GCA_009783805.1 Oscillospiraceae bacterium | reverse complement strand
CTTCGACAGGCACTACTGCGCCGACGCCCCATGCCTGCCTTCCAGGGCCGGCCTGATAAGCGGCAGGTTCGGGATCCGCACCGGGGCCGTGGGCCACGGCGGCACGGCGGCCGACATGAGGGTCACGGGGCCGTCCAGGCAATTCCGTGACGCCGCGGACGAAGGCAACCTGATCAACGTCTTCAGGAAGGCCGGCCTACGCACCGCGTCCGTCAGCACCTTCGCGGAGCGCCACTCATCATATTGGTTCAACGCCGGCTTCAACGAGACGCTCAACGTGGGAGGCCGCGGCATGGAGTCGGGCGAGGCGGTGCTCCCGCCGGCCATCGAGTGGCTGGACCGGAACGGGCGTTCGGACGGCTGGTTCCTGCACGTGCACCTATGGGACCCGCATACGCCGTACAGGGCCCCCGCCGACTTCGGCGACCCATTCGCCGACGCGCCGTTGGGCACCTGGATAACGGAGGAAACCTTAAGCCGCCACCTAACCCTCGCGGGCCCGCACACCGCCTCGGAGCTGGGCATGTACGGCGACTCCGAGGACCCGGCCTACCCCAGGCACCCCGGCAAGGTCGCGGATATGGCCGGGCTCCGCAGGCTGATCGACGGGTACGACACGGGCATCCTCTACGCCGACTACCTCATCGGCAAGATCCTGGACAGGCTGGGCGCCCTACGCGTCCTGGACGACACGGCGATCATAGTGACCTCGGACCACGGCGAGAGCATGGGCGAGCTGGGCATCTACGCCGAGCACGCGACCGCGGACGCCGCGACCTGCGCCATACCGCTCATAATCAAGTGGCCCGGCTGCAAGGCGGGCCACGCGGACGGCGGGATCCATTGCAACCTAGACCTGGCCCCGACTATGGCGGGGCTGCTGGGCGTGGCGCCCAACCCAGATTGGGACGGCATGAGCATGGCCGAGACCGTCACGGAGGGGAAGCCTTCCGGGAGGGAATCGCTGGTCATCTCGCAGCTGGCGCACACGTGCCAGAGATCGGCCTTGTTCGGCGATTGGCTGTACATGAGGACGTACCATGACGGGCATCACCTTTTTGACGGGGAGATGCTCTACGACCTCGCCGCCGACCCCCATGAGGAGAACGACGTCAAGGACGCGTACCGCGGCGTATGCGACATGGGCGCCAGGATCATTTTAGATTGGCAGGACTCGATGCTCTCAAGGCGCGGGGCCGGGACGGACCCGCTTTGGACGGTGATGTCCGAGGGCGGCCCATACCACGCCCCAAAGTCCGCGCTCCCCGGTTACCTCGAAAGGCTGAGGGCCACGGGACGCCCCGACAAGGCGGCCCTCCTGGCGGAAAGGCATGGATCGCCGGGCCTGGGACGGCCCGCCGGCCCAAGGGATCCCGGCGATGGCTGACCGTCGGCCCACAGGCCTAAGGCGCAGGGCCCCATTGGCCTTCGCCGCCGCCGCGACGGCCGTCGCGCTGCTTCTATCCGCCGCGCCCGATCCGCATGCCTCGGCGGCCGCCTCCCTAGGCGAAAGGCGCACACCGGACTTCAGCGTGTTCTTCGCCGATGACGAGGACGAGATAGTCCCGGTCACGGAGGCCGATGATGGGGGCCTCATGGCGGGCGAGACCCCGGAAGATGCCAAGGGCGCTTCGGATGGGCTGGGCGTAAGCAAGGTCATAGCCGCCATACTACCCTCAAATCTGCCCATATATAAGGCCAGGGGCGACCTGTCGCCGCCGTGGGGACCGCCCGGCGCCGCGGATGGGTCAGGGCCGGGTCCCTCAGCCGCCGTCCCGTCTATGGAAGGATTGGGCGACAGGTACCTTACATTGATAAACGCGTCCAACCCCCTGCCCGACGGCTATGTCCCCGACAGCCTGGTGAGGGCCGCGGACGCGCTGACCAACAAGGTCCCCATGCTCAGCGCCGCCATCATGGGTGACTCGGTCGCCCTGTCGCACCTGGACGCCCTGCTGGCGGAGGCGGCCAAGGACGGCATGCGGCTGGCCCTCTCATCCGGCTATAGGTCATACGGCACGCAAAGCGTCCTATATAGGAACAAGGTTAATGAGTACATAAGCACGTACGGCGAGAAGGCGGCGCGGGAAAGGGCGGCCTCCGTGGTGGCCGCCCCCGGGACGAGCGAGCACCAGTCCGGCCTGGCTTTCGACATGAACGCCGCGGCCGACCTATGGGCCGGGCTCCACCAAAACTTCGCCAAGACGAAGGAGGGGCGGTGGCTGGAGGCGAACGCCTGGAGGTTCGGGTTCGTGGTCAGGTACGCGGCCGACAAGAGGGACGTGACCGGGATCATCTGGGAGCCATGGCACATCAGGTTCGTCGGCTTGGAACACGCGGCCGCCATGCGCGAAGGCGGCCTTTGCCTGGAAGAGTACGTACTACCGCGATAAACGCGTATGGGAGGTTGGCATGAGGATATCGGTGAATGTGGACGCGCTGTGCGGCGGCGCGATGGGGCTGCCCGAGAAGTTCGCCGCGGTGGCGGAGGCGGGCTTCGACGCCCTGGAGTTCTGGGGCTGGTACGACGGGCAGAAGGACGAGCGCGAGCTCAAGAGGCTCAGCGAGGGGACGGGGATAGCCATCTCGATGCTTTGCACGAGGTTCGTCACCCTGCTCGACCCGGCCAGGAGGGGCGAATACATCGAGGGCCTGAAGAAGACCGTGGAGTCGGCCATGGCGATGAACGTCAAAAACATCGTCACGCAGGTGGGCGACGAGATCGAGGGGGTCGGGAGGGACCGGCAGGCGGACAGCCTGATCGGCGGGCTGAAGGCCTGCTCGGAGGTCCTGTCCGGCACGGGGATAACCCTGCTCTATGAGCCCCTCAACATAGTCAAGGACCACGCCGGCTACTTCCTCTCCAGGGCCGACGAGGCGTTCGCCATATGCAGGGCGGTCGGCGCGGTGAACGTGAAGGTCCTATACGACATATACCACCAACAGCTCACGGACGGTAACATAATCAAGAACATAACCGGGAACATGGACTGCATAGCCTACTTCCACGCCGCCAACGCGCCGGGCAGGGATGACTTGGGCGGTCACGGCGAGCTGGACTACCGCGGCATATTCAAGGCGATCAAGGATACGGGCTACGCCGGCTTCATCGGCCTCGAATATTTCCGGAAGATGGGGCTCCGCGAAAGCCTCGCCGACGTCAGGTCATTGCTGCCGCAGCCTTAGCGTACGGTCAGGCCATCGCCGCCGCGGGTTTAGCGTACGGTCACCTCATCGCCATCGAGACGGCCTTGGTCACGCCGTACTCCTCCATCGTCACGCCGTATATGCGGTCCGCGCATTCCATCGTGCCTTTCTTATGCGTAATTAATATGAACTGCGTCGAGCCGCTCAGCCTGCGTATGTAGCGCGCGAACTTCGCCACGTTCAACTCGTCCAGGGACGACTCTATCTCGTCCAGGACGCAGAAAGGGGCCGGCTTGATCCGCAGGATCCCAAAGAGCAGGGCGATGGCTGTCAAGGCCTTCTCCCCCCCGGAGAGCCCCATCATGTTCTGCAGCTTCTTGCCGGGTGGCTGCGCGATTATATCGATCCCGCCCGTCAAGGCGTCCGCTCCGGCGGCGAGCGACAGGTGCGCGCTGCCGCCCCCGAAGAGCTCCCGGAAAACGACCCCGAAGTTCTCATCGATCAGGCCGAGGCGCTCCATGAACACCTCGCGCATGTTGGCCGTTATGTCCCCGATGAGACCCGCCAAGGAGGCCGAGGTCCCTTCCAAGTCCGACAGCTGCCCCGAAAGGAACGCATGCCTGTCCTTAGCCTTCGCATAATCCTCGATGGCACCCACGTTCACGTACCCCATCTCCCCGATCGTGTCCTTGATCCCGAGGATCGAGGCGGCCACCTCGACGGGCTTGCGCGTCTGGATGCCTTCGGCCTTCGCGCCCTCAAAGGTCAGGGAGTAGCCGTCGGCCAACCTTCCCTCGCTGGATGCGACCTCCTGGGCGTACCGGCTCCGCGCCGTCTCGGCCTTGTGAACGGACGACTGCGCGGCCAATACCTCCTTCTCCGAGTCGGACCTGGCGGCATCCATCGACGCGAGCTCCCCGAGCAGAGCGGCCCTCTCGGCCGCGTTCCCGTCCATCAGCGCCTGCAGCTCCGCCATGCCTTCCTTATAGCCCTCGATCATGTCGTCGAGCTCCCCGATGGCGTCGGCCAGCTTCCGGAGGGCGGAGGCGTTGGACGCGGCCTCGCCTTCCTTCAGGCCGGCCAACGAGGCATGCTCAGCGGCCGTCGCCTCGAGCCTCCCGACCGCCTCGCCCACGGCCTTCATCGCGTCGGCGGCCCTGCCCACGGCCATCTGCGCCTCCGCGTAGCCGTCCGCCACGGCGCGCCTGCTGCCCTCCTCCTCGGCATAGGCCCTTTCGGCCTCCGTTATGTCCCCTTTGCGAGCCTCCGCCATCGCGTCCAGCTCGGCCGCGCGCGCCTCCGCCTCTTTCGCCTCCTTCAGGCAACCCTCCCTGAGCGCCGCGAGCCTCCCTTGTTCCCCGAGCGCGGCCTCCGCGCGCCTTTCCAAGGAGGAGGACTCCGCCTTGATCGCCGATATGGCCGTCCTGGCGTCGCCCAGCCTTAAGGCGGCGCCGCCCATCGACGTCGCCAGGCCGTCCGCGGCCAAGGCGTTGGCGTCGAGCCTGGCCGTCAGGCCCTTGGTCAGCGACTCCGAACGCCTCCTTTCCGCGTCGATCCGGATGACCTTGGCCTTGAGCTCCTCGATCTCCCTTTTCCTGCCTAGGAGCCCCATCCCCCCGCGCGCCTGGCTCCCGCCCGATACGGCGCCCCCCACCGAAAGGACGTCGCCCTCGGAGGTCACGACCTTGTATTGGTGCCTCAGTGACTTGGCTATCACGACACCGCTTTCCAGGCTTTCGCAGAAGATGACCTTCCCGAGCAGGAACAGAATGATACCCTTATACTCCTCATCGAAGCCCACCAAATCGGAGCCTATCCCCCAAAAGCCGGCGGCCTTCCGGGCCGTGGCCAATGCGGCACCATTGATGTACTCGCCCTTCACGGATTCGATGGGCAGGAAGGTCGCCCTACCCCCACCGGTCTTCTTCAGGAAGCCGATCGCTTCCTTAGCGTCCTCGAGCCTGACGGTCACCACGCTCTGCAGGTTGGAGGCCAGGCATGCCTCCAAAGCCCTATCCATCCGGCGTTCCGCGGTGATGAGCCTGGAAAGCGCGCCCCTGATCCTCGACCCATCCAACGCCCCCCTTTCGCAGGCGCTGAGCACGGACCTGACTCCGTAGCCGTACCCTTCGTTCCCGCCCTCCATCTCGGACAGCGCCTTGAGCCTGCCCGCGCAGCCGGCCATCTCGGACTCGGCCGCCGCCGCCTTCGACTTGGCCTCGGCGATCTCGGCCTCCATCCCGATGCGCTCCGCCCTCAAGGCTTCCAGGGCCCCGCGGCATTCGGCCTCAGCGGCCTCCGCCTCGGCGGACTCCGCGCATGCGTCCCTCAGCCTGCCTTCCATTTCGGCCAGGGACTTCGAGATATCGGCCAGCTCAGATTCGATGGCCGAATCCCTGCCCTCCAGCTGCGCGACGGTCGCCGTCGCCCCGGACCTAGAGGCCTTGGCCTCCGAAAGCGAGTCTAAAAGCGTCAGCAACCCGGCTCGGAGCGCGTCCCCCGCGACGCGCCTCTCGCCTATCCTCCCGTCCATCGACCGCAGCGCCTCGCCGATCCTGAGCCTCTCCGCCTCGGCATCGTCCATGGCGGAACGCAGCGCGTCCGACTCACCGGCCTTAAGTCCGGCCTCCGCCTCGGCCTTGGCGGCCCTTTGCCTGAGGTCGGCGGCCTCCGCCGAAAGCCGCTCGTTGTCCCTGCCTATCTGACCCACCGTCTGCGCGTGCAGCATCCTCTCGGAGCTGAGCCTGCCCACCTCGGCCTCCCTGCCCCTGATCTGCGAGAGCGCGACTTCCGAGCCTTGCTCCAGCTGCCTGGCCAACGAGGCCTTTATTTGGATCGCCGACTCGAGCGTCTCCCTCTCCTTTTGCGCGGCCGAAAGGCGGCCCTCCGCCGCGGACAGCTCTTCGGCGGCCGACGCCAGCCTGACCCCCCCCGTTTCGATGGAGTCCATGAGCAGCCCCACCTCCAGCGTCCTCAGCTCATTGGACAGCCCCACGAACAGCCTGGCCTTCTCCGACTCGGCCTGCAGCCCCTCGAGCATACCGTCCAGCTCCCCGATGATGCCCGCCAGCCTCAGGGCGTCCACCCTCACGGTCTCGAGGCGCCTTTCCGCGTCCGCCTTACGTTGCTTGAACTTGCTGATGCCCGAGGCCTCCTCAAATACGTAGCGCCTGTCCTCCGGGCGGTTGGAGAGGATCTCGCCTATCCTGCCCTGGCCTATGATGGAGTAGCCGTCCTTGCCGACGCCGGTATCCAGGAACAGGTCGTTTATGTCCTTCAGCCTGCACTGCGCCTTGTTCAAGTAGTATTCGCTCTCCCCGGACCGGAACAGCCTCCTGGATATGGTGACCTCCCCGCTCGGGACGGGCAGGGCGCCGTCGCCGTTGTCGAAGGACACGGTCACCTCGGCGTAGCCCAGTGAGCGCCGATGCTCCGTGCCGATGAATATCACGTCCTCCGACTTGGCGCCCCTCAGGCTTTTGATGCTCTGCTCCCCGAGCGCCCACCTAAGGGCGTCGGAGATGTTGCTCTTGCCGCTGCCGTTCGGCCCCACGATGGCGGTGACCCCGCCGCCGAATATGAAGCCGGTCCTGTCGCCGAACGACTTGAATCCTTGTATCTCCAGTTCCTTCAGATGCAAAGGGGTCTCACCACCTAAACGGTTTCATGGAAGCGCGCCCGCCGCCGGCCAGGCGCCTCCTACGCGTCGGCCTTACGCGTCGCCCGGCCCCATCCGCGCATAGGCCTCGCGGGCCGCGGCCTGCTCGGCGGCCTTCTTGGTCCCGGCCGTGCCCTCGCCGCGCTTCACGCCCCTCACGAAAGCGCCCACCGTATAGCGGCGCCGATGGGGCGGCCCTTCCTCCTTGAGCGGCACATAGCTTATGCCGTGATCCTGGCCGCCTTCCTGCATCAGCTCCTGCAGGAGGGACTTGTAGTCCTTGCCGTCCCCCACGGCCTCGCCGCCTCGGGCCGTCCCGGCGAACCCGAAGAAGATCGAGTCGATCAAGGCTAGGTCCTTGCCGGAGTCCAGGTACACGGCCCCTATGACGGCCTCGAAGGCGTCGGCGAGCAGCGACTCCTTCTGCCTGCCCTTGCAGGCCTCCTCCCCGGAGCCTAACAGCAGGTAGCCGTCCAGGCCCGCCAGCAAGGCATATGAGGCCAGGCTTTCCTTCCTCACGTATGAGGCCCTGGACCTCGTCATCTCGCCTTCCTTGGTCGCGCCGTCCATCATGAACAGCCTCTCGCCGACCACCATGCCTATCACCGCGTCGCCGAGGAACTCGAGCCGCTCGTTGCATGCCTCCCAAGGCAGCCCACGCTCATGGGCGTACGAGCTGTGCGTCAGGGCGACGGTCAGCAGCCCGACGTCCTTGAACTTATATCCGATCGCGCCCTGCGCGCCGCCCAAGTCGGCGGCCGCCATGTCCTTACGCATACGCCACCGCTTAGCCCTTACCCATATCGCCTGAGGACCAGCATGGAGTTATGCCCGCCGAACCCCAGCGCGTTCGAGACGGCGAACTTCAAGTCCGCCTTCCTGCCCTCCCCGGGCAGGTAGTCCAGGTCGCACTCCGGGTCGGCGTTCCTCAGCCCTATCGTCGGCGGCATGAAGCCGTCCTTCAACGCCATCGCCGTGACGATGGCCTCGACGGCGCCGGCCGCCCCCAGCAAGTGCCCGGTCATCGACTTGGTGGACCCTACGGCCAGCCTGGACGCGTGCCCCCCGAAGAAATCCTTGATTATCCTGGTCTCATGCACGTCGTTCTTGGGCGTCGACGTGCCGTGCGCGTTGACGTACCCCACCTCGGACCTCTCTATCCCGGCGTCGGCGACGGCCAGCTCCAGGCACTTTGCGCCGCTCTCGCCCGTCGGGTCGGGGGCCGTTATGTGGTACGCGTCGTTGGTGCACGCGTACCCGACTATCTCGGCGTAGACCTCCGCGCCCCTCTCCAAGGCCTGACCCAGCTCCTCCAGGATGAGGATGCCGGCGCCCTCGCCCATCACGAACCCGTCCCTGTCCGCGTCGAACGGGCGCATGGCCATGCCCGGGTCCGGGTTGACGGACATGGCCTTCGCGGCGCAAAAACCCGCGAAGGAAAGCCTCGTTATCGCCGCCTCAGACCCGCCCGCCACCATCGCGTCGGCGACCCCCCACTGGATCTTCCTGAAGGCGTTGCCTATGGCGTTGTTGCCCGAGGCGCAGGCCGTGATCACGCACTCATTGAAGCCTTTCAGCCCATACTCCATCGCGACCCTGCCCGCGGCCATATTGGCGATCATCATGGGTATGAAGAACGGGCTCACCCTGTCGACGCCCTTCCCTATGAGGGCGGAATGCTGGTCTTCCAATGTCTCCAGGCCACCCACGCCGGAACCTATGATCACGCCCACCTTGTAAGGGTCATACCTCCCCAGGTCCAGGCCCGCGTGCTCCAAGGCCATCCGCGTGGCGGCCATGGCGTACTGGGTGAAGAGGTCCATCCTGCGCGACTCCTTCTTCGACATGTAGTCCTCCGCCTCGAAGGACTTTATCTCTGCGGCCACCTTGGTCGGCAGGTCGGAGACGTCGAACCTCTCCAGCGTCGATATGCCGCCGCGCCCGGCGCATATGCCCTCCCAAAACGCGCGGCAGCCGAAGCCCACCGAAGAGAGGACCCCCATCCCGGTTATCACTACCCTACGTTTCATTATATGGATACCTTCCTCGCTAGGTTTATTAAACCCCCCAACCGCCGGTTGGCGGGCATAAGGAAACGGCGCCGCAGGATCGGGCGCTTATTCGGCCTTGCGATATGGCGGGGATAAAGCAATGCCCCTTATCAGGGAACCGCCTTATATGTTGCCTTTGATGTACTCAACGGCATCCCCGACCGTCGATATCTTCTCAGCCTCGCTGTCCGGGATCTCCAGGTCGAACTCTTCCTCCAGGGCCATTATGAGCTCCACGATGTCCAGTGAGTCGGCCCCGAGGTCATCTATGAAAGAAGCCTCCAATGAGACTTCGTCTTCCTCTATCCCCAATTGCTCCACCACGATCTTCTTCACCTTTTCGAATACCATCCGTTTCACCTCCTTTAGGCAATGGATTTAAGGCAATCACCCAACCGATGCAAGCACTTTATTACATGGCCAACCCCCCGTCAACCTCGATAACCTGCCCCGTCACGTATCCCGAGCGCGCCGACGCCAGGTACAACGCAAGCCAGGCCACGTCCTCAGCCGTCCCGAACCGCCCGAGCGCTATCTTGGATAGGTAGGCTTCCTTAAGCCCGGCATCCAGCGACTGGGTCATGTCGCTCTCTATGAGGCCGGGGGCGATGGCGTTGCACGTCACCCCCCTCCTTGCAAGCTCCTTCGCGAGCGTCTTGGTCAGACCTACCATGCCGGCCTTGGCGGAGGCGTAGTTGGCCTGCCCCGGGTTGCCGTGCAGCCCGGAGACCGAGGTTATGTTTACTATCCTCCCGTACCTGTTCTTGATCATGTGCTTGGACGCGTGCTTAGCGAACAGGAAGGCGCCCTTCAGGCTCGTGTCGACCACCAGGTCCCAATCCTCGGCCGACATCATCGCCAGCGGCCCGTCCTTCGTCACCCCCGCGTTGTTCACGAGGATGTCCACCTTGCCGAATGCCTTGACGCACTCATCCACGACCCTCCTGACGTCACCCTCCGAACGCACGTCCCCCGTCGCCAGCGCCACGTCCAGGCCGCGTCCGCGCATCTCCCCATATGCGCGCTCCGCGCTCCCCGACTCCGCCGTGCCCGTCACCATCACCTGGGCGCCGCATACGGCGAACAGCCCGGCGATGGCCTTGCCTATCCCCCTGCCGGAGCCCGTCACCAAAGCGGCCTTCCCACCCAGGTCAACGATGGCGCGCTCCGGCCCCCGACCCTGGGCACCACCTTCAATTAAGCCGTCGCCTTGCGCTTCGCCCGCCGTCCCCGCCATGCCGCCCACTTTTAGCTGACCCATCCCCACCCCCATCGCGCCACGTTCCTACCCTAACGCCGCCGCCGCCCGTTCCAGGGACTCACAGTCCGCAGCGCTATGGACCGCGGAATCCTTGGATATCCTCTTGATGAACCCCGATAGGACGGTCCCGGGCCCTACCTCGACGAACGCGTCCACCCCGGCCCCCACCATCGCGCGCACGCAATCCGCCCACCTGACCGGCGAGTAGACTTGCCTGGCCAACAGGCCCCTCACGTCCCCGAGGTCACCGTAGGCCTCGCCCGTGACGTTCGAGACGACCGGCATGCGCATCGCTCCGATCGGGACGCCGCCCAAGTCGGCCGCCAGCCTGTCGCCGGCCCGCCGCAGCATGGCGCAGTGGAAGGGGGCGCTCACCTGAAGCGCGGCCACCTTCTTGGCGCCGACGCGGCGCGCCTCCTCCATGGCCCACTCCACCGCCTTCACCTCGCCCGATATGGCCACCTGGCCGGGGCAGTTGTAGTTGGCGGGCGATACCAGGCCGTGCCCACCCGCCCTCGAGCATATATCCTCGACCGCGCCGTCCTCCAGCCCGATTATGGCCGCCATCATGCCCTCCCCGACGGGGACGGCCTCCTGCATGTACCTGCCCCTGCGCCTCACGAGGCTGACGGCGTCCCTGAAATCCAGCGCGCCGGCCGCGACGAGCGCGCCGTACTCGCCGAGGCTGAGCCCGGCGGCCATCCCCGCCTTCACCCCCAGCCCATCCAGGGCGGCGTATATGGCGACGCTCACGGCCAGTATGCACGGCTGCGTGTTCTCGGTCACCCTCAGCGTCTCCTCGTCGCCCTCGAAAGCCATCCTCGCCACGTCGAAGCCCAGCGCCTCGGAGGCCTCCGCCATCCTTTCCGCGGCGCACGGGTAGCGGGCGCAGACATCACGCCCCATACCGACATACTGCGCCCCCTGCCCTGCGAAAACGAACCCTACCATCGCGCTCCCCTCCCATGCGTGATCACGCGCCGCCCTTGCCGCCCCCCGCCGCGTGCCGCGGCCGCAGGCGCTTGCGCGTCAGCAGCTCCACCTCATGTATGCCGAACCCCATGACAGCCCGGCCCCGAATCCCACAAGCAGCACGTTGTCGCCCAGCCTCAGCCTGCCGCCGCGGTCCAGCTGGCTCAGGGAGTACGGTATCGAGGCCGACGAAAGGTTCCCCGTGGTGGCTATGTCCCTATGGACCTTATCAGGGTCCACGTCCATCCGCCTCATGGCCCCCTCGATGATCCGCAGGTTCGCCTGGTGGGGCACGACCATGTCCATGTCCGCATACGTCATGCCCGCCTTATCCAGGACCTTCCCCGCGGCCTCCGCCATCACCTTCACGGCGAACTTGTACACCTCCTTGCCGTCCTGCCAGAAGACCCGCTTCTCGGCACCCGCCCTGTTACCTATGTCCTCCGCCCCCAGGTACCCGTTCGGGATCGTGACGAGGTGGCCGTACCTGCCGTCGGTCCCCATGTAGGTTTCCATGAGCCCGGTACCGTCCGTGGCCGGGCCCACCACCGCGGCCGCCGCCCCGTCGCCCAGGATGATGCAGGTGGCCCTGTCGGTCCAGTCGACCACCCTGCTATGGATTTCACAGCTGACTATCAGTATCTTCTCGCATGTCCCCGACTTGATCAGCCCGTCCGCCACGGCCAGCGCGTACACGAACCCGCAGCACGCCGCCCCCAGGTCGAACGCGAAGGCCTTGCCCGCCCCGACCTTCCCCTGGACGATGCTCGCCAGCGATGGCGCGAAGTAGTCCGGGGTTATGGTCGTCGCGATGATCAGTCCCAGGTCACCGGGCAGTGTGCCCGACCTTTCCATCGCCATTCCCGCCGCCTCGACGGCCAACTCATATCCGGGCCTGCCTTTCTCCAGGATCCTCCTCTCCCGTATACCCGTCCTCTGGAAGATCCACTCGTCCGTCGTGTCGACCATCCCTTCCAGCTCGCGGTTCGTAAGCACCTTGCCCGGCAGCGAGTACCCCGTCCCGTATATCCCCGCCCTCCTGACTTCCACTAAGCCCCATCCCCCCATCCGATCGCGGCCGCCTGGCTCACCCGTCTATCGCAACCAATATGAACTTGCCCCTGAAGACCTCCACGCCCTCCCGCGCTATGATCACCCAGACGATCAGCTTATTGTCCCTCCTGGCCCTGACCTCGGCCCTGGCGACCAGGCCGTCGCCCGCGTAGACGGGCCTCACGTACTTCACGTTGGCCACTCCCACCAGCGCCGCCTGGGCGTCGATGATCGCAAGCGCCAGCGACTCGGCCAGCGAGTATATGTAGTGCCCGCGCACCACGCGCGTCCTCTCGAAGGTCATCGACTCCGTGGTCGTCAGGTAGGATACGGCCCGTTCGTTGAGCCTCGCCTCTATGACCTCCCCCACGATCTCGCGCCCTTTGAGCGTCCTCACCTTGCCCTGGTTCACTTCGGCCGCCGCCTTTATGCGCTCCCTGAGCTCCGGAATCCCCAAAGCCATCCTGTCCAGCCTGATCGTCGGCAGGCTGACGCCGAAGTGCCCGGACAGCTCCTCGTCGGTCACGAACGGCGACTCCGCCACTTTGGCCGCCAGGAGCCTTCGCCTGGCCTCCCTTTCAGCGGACGTCCTGCTCATATGGCTCTCGGGAGGGGCCCATGCTTAGGCGGCCGCATCCCTCTCACCCCCATGCAAAAAGGCAGCCATACCATCGGGTAATAATTATTACCAAGTGATATGTTCTGCCCTTAATTATATCGACCCGCCTCGGACTGTCAACCCGACTTGCTGTTGATGTGCCTCACGTTCTTGACGACGTAGTCCACGCCCGAGTACACGGTCACCACCACCGCCATGGCCATGAAGAGGGCGTCGAACGGGAAATCGGTGACCAGGCTGAGCGGGAAGTTGCCAAGCAGCGCCGCGGAGATCGCCACCGTCTGCACGACCATCTTCAGCTTGCCCAGCCCCCCGGCTTTCAACACCACCCCTTCGCCCGCCACCACGAGCCTCAGGCCCGTCACTATGAACTCACGGCTGATGATGACCATCGCCGCCCATCCGCTGACGCCCATCATGACCTCGTCGCCCGTGATCCTGTACCTCTCGACCAACGCTATGAGCGCGGCCGCCACCAGCAGCTTGTCGGCTATGGGGTCGAGGAAGATCCCCAGCTTCGTCACCTGCTTCCTCTTCCTGGCTATGTAGCCGTCGACGCCGTCCGTGCTGGATGCAATTATGTAGAAGACCGCGCCGATGTAGTAGCCGTAGCTGACCACGAAGCCGTTGTACGCTTCCAAGGCCGGGAACATCTCCGTGACCCAGTGCGGGAGCTGCAGGACGAACATCATGAACACGGGCACGAACATGATCCTGGATATGGTTATCTTATTGGGTAGGTTCAAAGACTGCCTCCCCCACGATGTCGAGTCCTTCGCGGCATATGAGCCTCACCTTCGCGAAGCCTCCTATAGCCAACGGCCTCGCGCTCACCACGGCGATCCGGCCGTCGGCCAGCGGGGCCTCGGCATACGACCTTCCCGTGTAGGATATCCCATCCAGGGACACGCCGTCGATAAGGACGTCATATTCCAGCCCCAGCCTGGCCTCGCAGGCTTCCGCATATATGGCCCCTTGGTCGGCCTCGATCAAGCCTTTCCGCCGCATGGCCTCCCTCTTCCCCACCCGGCCGCCCAAGCCATGGGCGGGGGTGCCCTCCTCCCTGGAGTAGGCGAAGGCCCCTAGCCTGTCGAACCTCAGGTCCTTGACGAAGCCGCGCAGCTCGGCGAACTCCGCCTCCCCCTCCCCGGGGAACCCGGTCATCACCGTCGTCCTCACCACGATGCCCGGGACCTCGGCCCTGAGCCTGCGCACCAGCGCGGCGTACGCGCCGGCGTCCCCACGCCTGTTCATGGCCCTCAGCACCTTAGCGGAGCAATGCTGCAAGGGGATGTCTATATATTTGCATAGCCTGCCGTTTTCCCTCAGCTCCTTTATCAGGTCATCGCCCACGTCGTCGGGGTAGCAGTACAGGAGCCTCAGCCACTCCACGCCCCGGATGGACGAAAGCTCCCTAATCAGCCTCGGGAGCATCCTTTCGCCGTATATGTCCAGCCCGTACCTGGTCGTGTCCTGGGCCACCAGGTTCAACTCCCTCACGCCTTTCCCGGCCAGTGAGGCGGCTTCGCGCAGGACGCTCTCCATGGGCCTGCTCACGTGCGGTCCCCGTATTGAGGGAATCGCACAGTACGAGCACTTGTTGTCGCAGCCTTCCGAAACCCTGAGCCAGGCCCATCCCGGCGGGGTCGAGAGCACCCTCTCCCCATCCATGCGACCCAAGCCCTCGGGATGGCCGCTCGCCGCCCCGGCGCAGGGCGACGGGGCGCCGCCCGCCTCGGGCATGGCCCCATCCGGCCCGCCCCCCTCCCGCTCCTCGAGCAGACGCCTCACCGCCGCGGGGATCCCCTCGGTGGCGTCGACCCCGAACGCGAGGTCCACCTCCGGCATCTCGCCTAGGAGGCTTTCGCCGTACCTCTGCGAGAGGCATCCCACGACGACCAGGGCCTTGCACCTGCCTCCGGCCTTATGCCCGGCCATGTCGAGGATCGCCCCGATCGACTCTGACTTGGCCTCCTCTATGAATCCGCACGTATTGACTATGATGGCTTCGCAATCACCGGGATCGGTGCGGAGCGCGAATCCTGCCCCCACCATCGCCCCCATAATAAGCTCCGAGTCCACGGCGTTCTTCGGGCATCCCAACGATACCATGCCGAATGTGTGGCTTATCCCTCCGCCTCCCAAATAACCCGCCTTTCAACCCGTGATGCCGCCCTATCCTTTAGCCTACCCCTCCTCGCCCCCGAGGCCCCCCCCAACGCCTTCGCCCCCGCCCGGCGCGTCCAACGCCCCGAGCGCCGCTTCGCGGTCGTAGCCGTTCGCCATGAGCCTCTTGGCCACCTTCGCCCTTCCCAGCCCGATATTGGCCTTGGCATAGTCGGCGGCCACCTCGCGGTCATCATACCCGCCTTCACCCATGGCCCAGTCGACGGCCTCGGCGCACAGCCCGCGGGCCCCGAGCCGCTCCCTCGCCGCCTCGGCCGGAAGGCCCTTACCCTTGCAAACGCCCAGCTCCTTCAGCGCGATGGCCCGGTCATCCAGGTATCCGTCCTCCGAAAGGCCTTTAATAACCTCCGCTATCACCTCGCCGTCATACCCTCCCTCACGCAGGATCCCCTCCATGCGCCCGCTGGGCCTGCGACCGATGGCCAGCCGCCTAACCGCCTCCGCCCGGGCCTCGGCCACCCTGCAGCGCCGGTCGGCGTCGTGGTAGGCCTCCTCCCCCACCTCCGCGCCTTCCCAGAGGACCTCATACATGCTAAGGGACAGGAAGACGGCCAAGTCATACTCGTCCCGGCCATCCCCGACGTAGCTGACGCGGACCTTGCCGGCCGTCTCATCCCTATCGACGGACCTTACCTTCCGCACGCCCATGGCCGGCGTCCCCTACACCGTGTCCCATTCCGGCAGGTTCTCATAGAAGGCCACCTCCAAGCCCGGCAGCGCCGACTTCAGGGTCTCTGCGAACCTGCGCATCCCCGGGTTCTCGCTGATTTCGTGCCCCGTCTCTATCATGTCGATGCCGGCGTCCACGGCGAACCTGAAGCCGTAGTTGCACGTCTCCCCGGCGATGAAGAGGTCGCAACCCAGCGCCGCGAGCTTCTGCATGTACGCGCAGTTGCCGAGCAGGCCCAGCCCCCCCCACGGTAGGCCGACCCGCCTCACCGCCCTCCCCCTGTCCCCGTTCGTGGCGCGCAGCCTCGCCATGCCCGTCGCCGCCTTCACCTTGGCGATCATCTCCCCATAGGTGATGGGCGGGACGTCGAAGACCGTGCGCGAGAAGTCCTTCGGGTCCCTGAACGTGCGCTCCAGCCCCAGCATCCCGGCGAAGTCGTCGTAGACGCAGAACCTGTCCAGCGTGCCGTGGGCCCTCATGAATGTGATGTCGGCGCCCCCAAGGAGCCTCAGGCGGGCGTGGTTGGTCTTCCACGACATGAAGTCCTTCACGCCGCCGGTATTGAGCACGTCGTGCGGGTAGCACAGCGACTCGTGGCCTACGATCATGTCCGCCCCTATGGACAGCGCGTTCCTTATAGCCGCCACGTCCGCCATCCAGCATACCTGCACCTTTGAGACCGCCTTGTCGGGCGATCCGTACAGGATGCCCTCGTCCTGGTTCAGCCAGTCATAGAGCGATTGGACGTAGTCCCTGACGTCGGATGCGCGGTACCCCGCCTTGCCGCCTCCGTCCGCGCCGCCCGCGCCCTTCCGTCCCTCGTCGCCCATATGGCCCCCCATCCCGCGCCTAGAGCCCCTCCGCGATGGGATCGGGGCTGACGCTCCACGATATTTTATTGCACTTATGACGCGCCGCCGCCAAGGCCGGCCCGCGCGGCCTTCGCGCCTTCATTCGGCTTGCAAAATGTCCAGCTCGTCCACCGACGACTTGATGACCGTGATGGTGTCGGCCGAGGCGTCGTAGGCCTCCATCACCTTGGCCACGATCTCGTCGTACAACGAGGGGTTCTCCTTGAGATAGGCCTTGGCGTTCTCCCTGCCTTGCCCGATCCTCTCCCCGTCGTAGGAGAACCAAGCCCCGCTCTTCTGGATTATGTTGAACAGCACGGCGGCGTCGATCATGCTGCCTTCCTTGGAAACGCCCTCACCGTACATGATGTCGAACTCTATCTCCTTGAACGGGGGCGCGACCTTGTTCTTGCTGACCTTGATCTTGGTCTTCCCGCCGACTATCTCCCCGTTCTGCTTGATCTGCTCCACCCTCCTGATGTCCATTCGGACTGAGGCGTAAAACTTCAGGGCCCGCCCCCCAGTCGTGGTCTCGGCGCTCCCATAGGTGACGCCCACCTTCTCCCTTAATTGGTTGATGAAGACCACCACGGTACGCGACTTGTTGATGGCGCCGGTCAGCTTCCGGAGGGCCTGCGACATGAGCCTCGCCTGCAGGCCCACATGGGAGTCGCCCATCTCGCCGTCTATCTCGGCCTTCGGCACCAGGGCCGCCACCGAGTCCACCACGACCACGTCCAGGGCCGCGCTCCGGGTGAGCTCCTCGGCGATCTCCAGGGCCTGCTCCCCCGTGTCGGGCTGCGCGACTATCAGGTTGTCTATGTCCACGCCCAGCTTCTTGGCGTATATGGGGTCGAGCGCATGCTCGGCGTCTATGAAGGCCGCCTCCCCACCTTGCTTCTGCGCCTCGGCGACTATGTGGAGCGCGATGGTGGTCTTGCCGGAGGCCTCGGGCCCGTAGATCTCGATTATCCTGCCGCGCGGGACGCCGCCTATGCCCAAGGCTATGTCGAGCCCCAAAATCCCCGTGGATATGGCCTCCACGTTCATGGAGGCCTTCTCGCCCAGCTTCATCGCGGCGCCCTTCCCGAACTTCTTCTCGATGTTCATGAGGACGCTTTGTATCGCCTGCTTCTTGTCCGAGACCTTATCTGGGTCGGGCACCGTCTTGACGTTCTTCTCAGCCATTTCGGACCATCCTTTCAGCTTTGTGGGGACGTTTGCTTTCGGCCTCTTGGGATCTCCCCGACATGATAGCACTTTCGGTTGGCCCTGTCAAGAAAATATTTACATTTATATTAAAAAATGCCATGTTCACGCGCCCCCCGCCGCCACCATGGCCGGTCAGCGCGAGAGGGCCTTCCTCGCCTTTCCCAATAGGCCCTTCACCATATCGACGCCCATCACGCGGCATGAGGCCAGGAAGACGGCCCCGCCCAGCAGGACCTGCGCCGCCAGGCAGGCCGCCTCGACCAGCCTGCCCCCGACGGCCACGGTACCCGCCGTGTCGTACCCGATCAACGGGTTCAATGCCAGCATCGCCGCCGCCGCCAAGGCCGAGGCGACGACCAGCTTGGCCGTGAACGCGGCGAAGCCCTCGGGATGGACCCCCAGCCCCTTGCGGCGCAGGGCCAGGTACAGCAAGGCCGTGTTCACCAGGCACGCGAACGAGAACGCCGCCGCCGTCCCCGCGACCTTCAGCGAGGGCATCAAGGCGCCGATGGCGACGTTCGCGGCCACGTTGGCCGCGATGGCGGCCAACCCGACGTACAGCGGGGTCCGCGTGTCCAGGGAGGAGTAGAAGCCCCTTATGAGTATGGACATGCTGGCCTGGCAGAATAGGGCCAGGCAGAAGCCCAGCAAGGCGCCGTAAGCCACGTGCGGGTCGACCCCGGGCGACCACTTGAAGGCGATGGCCACGATCTGCGGGCCGCAGACGGCCAGCACGGCGACGGAGGGGAGCGTGAACATCCAGACGGCCTTCAAACCCTTCGTGAGCAGGTCCCTATAGCCGCCTATGTCGCCCTTGGCGTACCTGCCCGATATCACCGGGAATATCGCGGTCCCCACACCCGACGCGAATATCCCGTACGGAAGCTGCCAGAGCTCGTTCGCGTTATTGAAGGAGGTAACGCTGCCGGCGTCGTACGCGGAGGAGTACGCCTGCGATATCACCGTGTTCGCCTGGATGGCGACCGACGCGACCAGCGCGGGCAGGGCCAGTGCGAAGATGCGCCGTGTCCCGGCGCTGGCGAGGTCCGCCGCGAATGAGTAGCCCCTGAACTCCTTCCTCGCGAACGCGAGCTGGGCCGCGCAGTAGATCACGGAGCTTCCCGCGATGCCCCAGGCGACCCGCACCACGCCGCCTCCATGGAACGCGGCTATGCTCCCTATGCACAGTAGGTTGTATATCGACGGCCCGAAGGCGGCGGCCCCGAAGCGCCCGTACGAGTTGAGCACGCCATTGATGAAGCCCGCCAGCATGATGAAGGATACCGACGGCAGCAGGATCCTCATGGTCGAAACCGCCGTGGCCTTCAATTCGGCGTCGAACCCGTACGCGACGGCCTCGACTATCGCGGGCGCGAACGCGGCCCCGAGCACGCCGAGGGCGAACACGAAGGCGAAGGTCGCGTTCAGGAATGACGAGACGGCCTTCCACCCTTCCCGCTCCTCGCCCTTGGCGACGCTGCCCGAAAGGAAGGGTATGAGCGCGGACGCTATCGCGCCGCTCAGCACCAGGTTGTATATGGCGTTGGTGAACGTCAGCGCCATGAACAGCGGGTCCGACTGCGAGCCGTCCGCGAAGACGTTCGTGATCAGCGAGGACCTGACGAAGCCGGTGGCCTTGCTGAACGCGATGGCGGCCATCACCAACGCGGCCGTTCGGCCTATGCCGCCGCGGCCGCCCCCGGTCAGGCCCCTCAGCCTTTCCCGCATATGTGCCGCCTGACCGCGTCGAGGGCGTGCAGGACGCTCATGTTCCTTACCCTGCCCCTGTCGCCGCCCAGAGTCAGCCTGGCCACGTCCTCCCCGCCGGCGTGCGCGAGCGCGACGTATACCAGCCCGACGGGCTTGCCCTCGGTCGCGCCGTCGGGCCCCGCTATGCCCGTTATGGCCACGGCCAGGTCCGCGCCCGACGCCCTCCTGGCCCCCGAGGCCATCTCGGCCGCCACCTCGCGGCTCACCGCCCCGCATGACCGCAGCGTCTCACGACGGACGCCCAGGCACTCCACCTTCGCTTCATCGGCGTACGTGACGTAGGACCTGCGGAAAACCGATGAGGCGCCGGGAACCGAGGTGACGGCCGCGGCCGCGAGGCCGCCCGTGCATGACTCGGCCAGCGTCAGCGTCAGCCCCCTTTCCTTAAGCAGGCGGACGGTGACCTCCCTGAGGTCGGCGCCGTCCGTGGAGTACGCGCAGTCACCCAGCCTCCCGACCACCGCGTCCACCACCGGCCTGAGCAGGCCCTCGGCATCCTCCCCTCGGCCGGCCTTCACAGTGACCCGGACCGAGACGGTCCCGTCCCCCACGTACGTCGCGATCGTCGGGTTGGATTGCGCCTCGACCAAGTCCTTTATCCTTTCCTCCAACGCCGACTCGCCTATGCCGAAGGCCCCCACGAAGACGGACTCTATCCGCTCCCCCGTAAGGGAGGACAGATAAGGCATCACCGTCTGCTCGAACATGGGGACCATTTCCGACGGGGGGCCGGGCAGCATCACCACATGGTTGCCGCCGTTGCGGACTATGCAGCCCGGGGCGGTGCCCTTCGCATTCGAGACCACGGTGCATCCCGCGGGGAGGCAGGCCTGCCGCAGGTTGTTCTCGGGCATCGGCACCCCCCTGCCCCGAAAATGGCCCACGATCCTGTCGGCGCTCTCCCGGTGCAGTTCCAAGGACAGCCCCAGCACGGCCGCGACGGTCTCCTTCGTCAGGTCGTCCTTGGTTGGGCCCAGCCCTCCCGTCATTATGACTATGTCCGACCTGGACAGGGCCAGCCTCAATGCCTTCGCCAACCGTTCGGGGTTGTCGCCCACCACGGAGTGGTGGAGCATGTCTATGCCCGTTTCGGGCATCCTCTTCGATATGTGGCTTGCGTTGGTGTTGGTGACCTGCCCCATAAGGAGCTCGGTCCCGACGGCCAGGATCTCCGCGTTCATCGGTCAGCCGCACGGCCTGCCCCAGCTAGGGCGAGGTTTAAGGGCGGCGCCGCGCCTCCCCTTCATGATAGTGGGTCGCCGCGCCTCGCCCCGCGT
>WRCU01000001.1 GCA_009783805.1 Oscillospiraceae bacterium | reverse complement strand
GTCCTTGAATATCCTGCTGAAGTAGGAAGGGCTCAAAAAAACGACCGAGGCCACGTCCTCCAGCGTCATCCGGTTCATGTAGTTGTTCTTCACGTAGTTGACGGCCTTGTAGATGACGTCTATGTGCTTCACGCCCTCGAGGTTGAATATGCAGTCGGTGAAGCGCTCCATCATCGAGGACAGCCAGTAGGTCAGCTCGTCGATCGTCTGGAACCGCCCGATCTGGGCCATGTAGCCGCCGTCCGAGCCGAACACGTACCCCGGGTCCGCGCTGCCGTCGGCGGTGGCCCTGGACAGTAGGACCATCAGCTCCTGGACCCGGGCCTTGATGACCTCGAAGTTGCCGCCGGTCGAGAAGAATATGGAGCCGAATATCTCGTTCAATATCCTTTGGGAGCCTTTCTTGTCGCCGATCGATATGAGGGGCAGCAGCTCCCTCTCCTTCTCGATGGGGTAGACGTAGCCCCCGTCGTCCTTCTGCTTGGCCGATGCCTTGAAGTAGCTCACCACGTTGGCCATGTTCGTCTTGCTCTCGGCGGAGTCGCACCTGTTGATCGAGCCTGAAAAATGGTCGCCCGTGATGTGGGAGGTCAGGACCATCAGCGTGAACGACATGGCGTTCACCCTGTCGGGGCTGAGGTTCGGCAGGTCCCCCATGAGCGACTGGATCTCGTCCGCCGTGCGTCCGGGCAGGCGCCCGCCATACCCGAAGTTCCTGGCCAGAAGGTCCCCCATGAACGAGTCGTCCGGCTCGCCGACCATGACGGGCCCGGCCAGCACCGCGTACCTCTCCCCGTCGTCCAGGGTGAACGGCGAGACCCAGTGCACGAGGCCGGCGGGGCAGAAGAATATGTACCGCCCGCCGAACCTCTCCGATTGGTAGAAGCCGTACTTGTGGGCGTTGGCGCACACACCGGGGCCACCGACTAAGGAGGAGACCTTGGCGCAGACGCCGGCCATGGGGCCCGCGCCGGCGGCGCCGAACCTGCCCGCGGCCTTGGGACGGTCGCCGTGCGGCGGGAATGAGTGGAGGACGGAGCCGTCCCAATCTATGATCTGGCAATGCACGCCGGCGGCCTTGCCGTAAGACTCCACCGTCCGGATGACCTGACCCTCTATCTCGATGCCGTTCTTGATCATTAAGGCCCGCCTTGCGCGTCATGTGCTATAATCCAGGGCAAGTAGCATGTTAATGCAATGGGCCATGTCCATATTGTAATTATCGTACATTTCTTGTAATTCCTAATCATACATAAAATGGCCGAACCATGCGCGCGGCCGCGGACGCCTTACCCGCGGGCAAGGCCGCGCTAGGGCACGGCGGGAAGGGAAAGGCGCGCATGGGCGGAATAGGCGCGGGGGACGCATGGGGGTCGTGACGCTGACCGCCACGACGGCGTTCGGCACTGAGTCGGCGCTGGCCTATGAGCTGGACAGGCT
The DNA here is from genome assembly GCA_009783805.1 of Oscillospiraceae bacterium. Taxonomy (GTDB): domain Bacteria; phylum Bacillota; class Clostridia; order WRCU01; family WRCU01; genus WRCU01. The sequence continues at coordinate 20,868 of WRCU01000001.1, read as the reverse complement.
GGGCTACAGGGACAGGGAGACGGAGACGGGAAGGATCACCTACCGGTGCGACGAGGCCGGCATAGCGAGGTCCAACGTCATGCTCAGGTGCGCGGACAGGGTCCTCCTGAGGATGGGGGCCTTCAAGGCGGAGTCGTTCGACGAGCTGTACGACGGTGTCTCCGCGATCGGGTGGGAAGGCCTTATGCCGCGCGACGCGACGTTCCCCGTGGAGGCCAAGTCCGTCTCGTCGAGGCTGTTCAGCGTCTCCGACTGCCAGGCCATCGCCAAGAAGGCGATCGCCGAACGGCTGAAGAAGGCCTACAAGGCCGCATGGATCGAGGAGGTGGGGGCCGTGTACAGGACCATCCTCTTCATTCATAAGGACATTGTTTCGGTGGGGGTGGACACCAGCGGCGAAGGGCTGCACAAGCGCGGCTACAGGATACTGGCCCATGGGGCCCCGATACGCGAGACCCTGGCCGCGGCGATCCTCCTCATAACCCGGTGGAGGCCCGGCATACCGCTCATCGACCCTTTCTGCGGGTCGGGCACGATACCGATCGAGGCCGCCATGATGGCCTTCGGGATGGCGCCGGGCGCGGGCAGGGAATTCGCGTCCATGGGATGGGGCATGCCCGGAAAGGCCGCATGGGGCGACGCGCTGGCGGAGGCGGGGTCGGCCGCCGCGAAGGTGGAGAGGGTCGGCATAATTGGGACCGACATAGACAGAGGCAGCATCTCCGCGTCGAGGCACCACGCGGCCCGCGCGGGCGTCGGCGGCGCCATACACTTCCAGGAGATGGACGTGGGCAGGACCTCCTCCCCGGCCAAGAACGGCTACACCGTGACGAACCCGCCATATGGCGAGCGCACTGCCCACGACCTGCCCAAGACGTACAGGGCCATGGCCGAGGCCTACGGCAGGCTCGAAACGTGGTCGCACCATGTCATCACGGCTTACGAGGGCATGGAGAGGATCTTCGGGAGGAAGGCCGACAAGAGGAGGAAGCTATACAACGGCGGCATAGAGTGCCAGCTATACCAATACCTGAGCGGCCCGGCGGGGAGGCCCCGCGCGGACGGCGGGCGTGGGGCGTAAGGAAAGCCCCATACCGTCCGGTATGGGGCGAAGGTCAGCCTGCAGCATGGGTCGGGCCTATTCGGCCTAGGATCAGTTGACGAGATCCTTGAGGTACTTGCCGGCCTTGAAGACGGGAGCCTTGGACGCCGGGATCGTGATCTCCTTCTTGGTTTGCGGGTTGCGGCCCTTGCGTTCGGCCCTCTCCCTGACCTCAAAGGTCCCGAAGCCCACGATGATGACCCTCTCACCCGTCTTGAGGGCTTCGCCGATCGAGTCGACTAAGGCGCTTATGGCTAGCTCACTCTGCTTTTTCGTTAGGCCAGTCTTCTCGGCGATAGTGTCCTTCAAGTCCGATTTATTCATGTGCACCCTCCTGTGATTGGAATTCGTGTGTATTCTAACTTGACGTTTTTGGCAAGTCAAGCGAAATAAACCGCTTACCCTTTGTTTCCGCCCATTTGCACAGGAATGCCAAATATTAGGTAAGATCGGACGGGGAAACTGTATAATATGACTAAACCGCGCCCCCGAAAGCGGGCGGCGCGAAGCCTTGGGGGCTCATCGCATGAGGGTAGTGGAGGCATCCGAGATAACGAGGGCAATAGAGGGCCTGGCCTACGACGCGAACTGCAGGCTGGGGGACGACGTCATGGCCAGGATCGCCGAGTCGGCCTCCGCCGAGGCTTCGCCGATCGGCAGGGAGACGCTGGGGATCATCGCCGAGAACGCGAGGGTCGCCGCGGCGCGCGGCGTCCCTATATGCCAGGACACGGGGATGGCCGTGGTCTTCGCCGAGGTCGGGCAGGACGTGCGTATAAACGGGGACTTTGCGTCGGCCGTCAACCGGGGGGTCAGTGAGGCCTACCGCAGGCGCGGCTTCCGCATGTCGGTCGTGGGCGACCCGCTGCTGCGGACCAACACGGGCGACAACACGCCCGCCGTGGTCCATTGCGAGCTCGTGCCGGGGGATGGGCTGAAGGTCACCTTCATGCCTAAGGGGTTCGGCAGCGAGAATATGGGCTGCGTGAGGATGCTCTCGCCGTCGGACGGCGAGGGCGGCGTGGTGAGGGCCGTGGTCGAGTGCGTCGGGGCGGCCGGGCCCAACCCATGCCCGCCGCTGATAGTCGGCGTGGGGCTGGGCGGGACGATGGACAAGGCGGTGCTGCTGGCGAAGAAGGCGCTGCTCAGGGAATGCGGGCGGCATAGCCATCTGCCGCATGTTAAAGCCTTGGAGGAGAAGGCGCTGAGGCTGATCAACGGGCTGGGCATAGGGCCGGCCGGAACCGGCGGGAACGTCACCGCCTTGGCGGTGCACGTCGAGACGTACCCGACGCACATAGCCGGGCTGCCCGTGGCCGTAAGCTTGGGATGCCACGCCAACCGGCACGCGACGGCCTGGCTGTGAGGCTAACCGACCGGATCGGCCATGATCCATGGGGGACCGCGATGGGGGCGAAGGAAGGCAGGATAAGGGTAAGCACCTCGGCGGGGGCCGACGAGCTGGCCGGGCTCCGGGCCGGGGACCGCCTGCTGATATCGGGCTCGTTCATCGTGGCCAGGGACGCGGCGCACAGGCGCCTGCAGGATAACCTGGAGGCGACGGGCAGGCTCGACCTGGACTTGGATGGGGCGTTCATATACTACTGCGGGCCATGCCCGGGAGTCGGCGGGATGGCCGTGAGCTCGGCGGGGCCCACGACCTCGGGGCGCATGGACGCATATACGGGGCTAATGCTGGGGGCCGGGGTGAAGGCCATGGTGGGGAAAGGCGTAAGGTCGCCCGAGACGGCGTCCGCCATGTTGAGGCATGGGGCCGTATACTTAGGGGCGGTAGGCGGGGCCGGGGCATACCTGGCCGAAAGGGTGACGGCGGTGGAGACGGTCGCCTATGCCGACCTGCTGTCCGAGGCCGTGCTGAGGATGGAGGTCAGGGACTTCCCGGCCGTCGTGCTGTTGGACGCCGTCGGCGGCGACCTGTACGCGGAGGCCAGGATGCGCTATGGGGCGACGCCCCCGGACGCGCCCGGCGGCCCGTTGGGCCGTTGACCCTGGGGCCCGCGCGGATATATGATGGATGGGTTGGCCAAGCGGCCATAGGGTCGCCCCTCCTCCGCATGGGCGGACCGGAAAGGGAGGTATGCATATGGCGATCGTGACGAAGGAAATGATAATAGCGGACGTCCTGAAGATCGATGAAGGCACGGGGGCGATCTTCCTGGGCAAAGGCATGAGGTGCATACACTGCCCTTCGGCCGCCGGTGAGAGCATAGAGGACGCCTGCGCCGTGCATGGCATGGACGTGGACGAGCTGGTCGGTGAGCTGAACGCGTACATCGGGTCCCAGGCCGCAAAGGGATAGGCGACGGGTTGCGCGGGCGGCCGAGGGGACGGGCGGGGCTCCGCGCCCCGGTCAGGATACTGGCCATAGAGACGAGCTGCGACGAGACCGCCTGCGCCGTGGTGGAGGACGGCAAGGCCGTCCTTTCGGACGTGGTCGCCTCCCAGGTGAAGGCGCATGGCGTGTACGGCGGGGTGGTCCCTGAAATCGCCTCCAGGATGCACATAGAGACCATCACGCAGGTGGCCGAGAAGGCCGTCCGGGATGCCGGGATCGGATACGGGGACCTGGACGCCGTGGCCGTCACGAACGGACCGGGGTTGGTCGGGGCCCTGCTCGTCGGCATCTCCGCCGCCAAAGGCATGAGCCTGGCCCTGGGGATCCCCCTGATAGGCGTCAACCACGTCGTGGCCCACATATACGCCAACCAGATCGATGACCCCGCGTTTGGGCCGCCATTCATATGCCTGGTCGCCTCCGGCGGGCATAGCCACGTCTTCCGGGCGGACGCCGGCGGCAAGGTCTCGGTAATGGGTAGGACGAGGGACGACGCCGCGGGGGAGGTCTTCGACAAGGTCGCACGGGCCTTGGGACTGGGCTATCCGGGCGGGCCGGCCATAGACGCCGTGGCCGGCGACGGCTCGGGCGCGATCGCACTGCCCAGGGCAAACCTGGGCGACTCGTTCGATTACAGCTTCAGCGGGGTCAAGACGGCTGCGCTGAACGTGATCGGCTCGCATGCTCGGGAAGGCGCCTTGGGACCCGCCACGGTAAGGGGCGTATGCTCGGGCCTGCGCATGAGCATCGTCGACGCGTTGGCGGCCAACCTTTTCCGGGCCGCCTCCATGACGGGGATCCGTAACGTCGCCATAGCCGGGGGGGTGGCCGCCAACAGGCTGCTGCGCGAGACGGTGGCCGCCAGGGCGGCCAGCGAAAGCATGGCCGCATACATACCGCCGCCCAGGCTATGCACGGACAACGCGGCCATGGTGGCGGCCGCCGCATACCACCGCTACGCGTCGGGCGAGTCCGACGGCCTCGACCTCGACGCGGAGCCGGAACTGAGCCTTTAAGCCCTCGGCGGCGGGGGCCGGATCCTACGCTGCGCGCCGAATCCCCAGGGGTCTCACCCCATCTGGCTATAGTACCTCTTCACCATGCTCACGTAGTTGATGGTCTCCGCGTACGGCGGTACCCTGCCGTACTGGAGGACGGGGCCCGGGCCGGCGTTGTAGGCGGCCAGGGACAGGTCGATGTCGCCGCCGAACGTCGATATCTGGTCGCGTAGGTACCTGACCCCGCCATCGACGTTCTGTCGGACGTCGAACGGGTCGGTGACGCCCAGCCACCTGGCCGTGTCGGGCATGAGCTGCATCAGCCCCTGCGCGCCGGAATGCGATATGCACCTGGGGTTGAAAGCGGACTCCTGCCTTATGACGGCCCGGATGAGGGCCTGCTCGACGCCGTGCTTGGCCGAGGCTTCGGCGATGGCGTCGTCTATGAGGGCATCCAGCTCTTCCTGACTGCCGTAGGAGGAGGATAGGGATGACTTCCGCAGGTTCGCCACGGCCTTGTTGTAGTCGGCCGTCCGGTCGTTCCCGAACTTATCGATGTGCGACGACCCCGCGGATGCGCCGCTCGCCGTGGTCGGGCGGTAGGAACCGGAGTCGTACAGGTACTCGTCGAAGCACAGGCCGATGAAGCGCGGGTTGTTGGCGCTGATCCCGCGGTAATGGCCTATCCGCTCCGGGCCGGTCATCCCCCAGAGGACGCCGCCGTGCGCCGGGGCGTCCGCCCCGCTCGGCCGGCCCGAGTCGGCCGAGCCTACGTCGGCCATTCGTAAGGCGCCGGACGGATCGGCGGAGGCGGCGCCGGATTCGGACGCCGAGGCCGCGCCTGCGTCGGCCGATGCCGCGGCCTCGGCGATCGAACCCATCAGCAGCTCGGCGAAGGGACGCGTGGGTCCGGCGTCGGCCGGATGCGTGACAGAGGCGGCGGGCTGCCCGCCGTTTAGGGCGCTAGGGTCGGCGCCTGGCGCCATGCCGGGCGCGTTTATGCTGAGGCTTGCCGGAACGGTCGTCGCCATGGCATGGATTCTATGGCACGGGATCCGCCGGTGTCAATCGGTGCGCGCCATGGGCTCCTTACAGGACGTCGCCGACCGATACGCCGCAATCCGCCCCGCCCGCGGACCTCTCTACGTTGAAATCGCCGAGCTTGGCCCTCAGCCCATCCACCATCGCCCTCAGGTCCGGCGACGCCGCGCGTTCGCCGTCGAACAGCGTGTGCTGGCGCGCGGAGCGGCCCCCGAGGTTCCTCACGTGCACCCCGATGCTCCTGATCGGCCTCCCCGCCTCGTGGTTGCCGTCGAACAGCGCCTTGACGCGGGAGAAGATCACCTCGGCCTCGTCCGTCCTGACCGGCGCGGTGCATTGCCTCACCACGGCCGTGAAGTCGGCGTGCTTATAGTTCAGGCTTATGCAGCCGGCCAGGAGCCCATGCTTGCGCAGCCTCATCGCGACGACGGAGGAGAGGACGTAGAGCATCGAGTACACGTCGATGGGGTCGGCCATGTCCTTGGGCGTGGTGATCGTGTTCCCGAAGCTCTTGAACGGCTCGGCGACCGGGACTCGCGGGTCGAAGGAGCTGTCGTCGCCGTTCGCGAACTGCCACAGTGAGAGGCCCGCCTTGCCCAGCTTCTTTTGCATCACATCCTTGCCTGCCCTGGCCAGGTCGCCGACCGTGAGGATGTTCATGGCCCTCAGCTTCCGCCTGGTGACGGGCCCGACGAACAGCAGCTCGAACGCGGGCATGCCCCATATGACCGGCCTAAGGTCCTCCCGTCGGAGCGTCGAGGTGGCGTCCGGCTTCCTCATGTCGGACGCCATCTTCGAGAACAGGTAGTTGTAACTTACGCCGACCGAGACCGTCAGGCCCAGATCGCCTTTCATCCGGCCCCTTATCGCATCTGCGACCTGGGCGCCCTCTTCGATCGACCCGACCCTGCCCGTCAGGTCGATCCAAGCCTCGTCCAGGCCGTAGGGGACGACCTCCCCCCCGTACTCGCCGTACAGCCGCCTGGCGGCCTTGGCGTAGCGGACGTACTTCGGGTAGTCGGCGTTCACCACCGTCAGGCCCGGCGCCTTCCGCCTCGCGGTATGGACGCTCTCGCCCGTGAGGATCCCGAACGCCTTCGCGTGGTCGTTCTTCGAGAGCACGATGCCGTGCCTGGTCGCCGGGTCGCCGCATACGACCATGGGGACTCCGCGCAGGCCTTCGTTCCCGATGCATTCGACGGAGGCGTAGTAGTTGTTGCAGTCTGAGTGGAGCATCACACGATTGGCTTCCATGGCTGCGGCCCTTTCGGCGGGTCGTGCCCGTCACTGCCCATAATAGAACAGATGTTCCCGTCCGTCAAGGCCGCGCCCGCGGCATGGAAGCCGTTGCATACGGCCTCGCGGAAGTCATATCATGGTAGGCACGATAGAATCGGAGGTGGCGCGAATGCAGTCGTTCCCCAGGACCAAGATCGGCGGGCTGGAGCTTTCCAGGCTGGTCATCGGAACCAACAACATCATGGGCGGGTCACATAGGACGAGGGCCCGGGACGTGCACATCAAGAGCTTCAACAACGAGGCCTCCGCGGTCTGCGCCATCGTGGAGGCGTACCTCGAGCATGGGGTGGACGCGATCATCGGCTGCGTCGTGGGCCACCGGTTCGCGCTGGACGGCATCCGCATGGCCGAGCAGAGGACCGGCAGGAAGGTGACCCTCATCGAGCTGGCGGTGTTCGACGTGTCCGACACCGCCGAAGGCAGGGCTTCGGCCGCCGACCACATGAGGCTATGCGCGGAATGCGGCGTGGACATATGCCTGCCCCTCCACTTCGTGGTGGAGAAGCTGGTCAATAAGGGCGCCGGCAGGATCGACAGGATCGGGGATTACCTCTACATGATCCGCGAGAACGGCATGGTGCCGGGGCTCAGCGCCCACATGCCGGAGATAGTCACGTACGCCGACGCGAACGGGTACGACGTCGAGGTCTATATTCAGATATACAATGCGATCGGGTTCCTCATGCAGATCGAGGTCGAGCTGGTCCACAAGATAATCTGGGGCGCCAAAAAGCCGGTGCTGACCATAAAGCCCATGGCGGCGGGCCACTTGAACCCGTTCGTGGGCCTCAACTTCGTTTGGAACACGATCAGGGACAAGGACCTGGTGGCGGTCGGGTGCATGACCCCCGCGGAGGTCCACGAGACCGTGGAGTACTCGCTCGCCGCGCTGGATAGGCGGCTCCCCATCATGGACGAGAGGATCGCCGACTATTAAGGTCGGGTCCCGGTGGCTGGCGTAGATGGGTTACCTGCGGCGGTATTGGAAAAGCTATAGGTGGATGTTCCTCCTCTCGGTCGCATGCGTCACGATGGAGGCCGTCTGCGACCTCATGCAGCCGAAGGCCATGTCGAGGCTCATCGACGAGGGCGCGATGGGGGGCGACCTGGGGATAGTCGCCGGCCAAGGGGTCAGGATGCTCCTCATAGCGTGCGCGGGCGCGGCCTTCGCTTTCGCGCGCAGCGTCATATCCTCCGACGTGTCCCAAAAATTCGGAAGCAGGCTCAGGCTGGACCTGTTCGAAAGGATCATGTCGCTGTCGGCCTACGACATAGACAGGTTCGACGGGGGCTCGCTCGTGACGAGGGAGACCTCCGACGTCGGGCAGGTCCAGAACATGGTGAACGGGCTGATGAGGATCTTCTTCAAGGCCCCCGTGATGTGCGTGGGCGCTATCGTCATGGCGGCGACCCTGGACCTGAAGTCCGTCCCGATCATCGTCCCCGCGGTATGCCTGGTAATGGGCGTGGTCACGGTCAGCATGAGGCTGGCCTACCCGCGGTTCCTGAGGATCCAGAAGGCCATCGACGCCATGAACACGGCCATGAGGGAATACCTGGCCGGGATCAGGCTGGTCAAGGCGTTCAGGCGATTCCGCGACGAGGAGGCCAGGTTCAGGGGGGTCAACGACGCCCTGGCCGAGAGCTCCGTCAAGGCCAACAACGTCCTCGTCATATGCACACCGTTCATGGCGCTGTTCGTCAACCTGGCGACCTCCCTCCTCATCATGTTCGGGGCCAGGTGGGTCGATGCCGGGGACCTGCGCGTGGGGCAGGTCATGGCGTTCATAACGTACATGGCCCAGATGCTCATGAGCCTGAACATGCTGTCCAACGTCTTCAACATGCTCGTGAGGGTGAAGGCCTCGAACGAGCGCATATCAGAGGTCATGGAGATGGGCGGCGGGCCTGGAGCGGTCGCCGGCGACTCCACGGCTGGGCGGGGCCACGAAGGCGCCGAGGCCCGGACGCCGGCCCGCATCGGGAGCGCCGAGGCCCGGACGCCGGCCCGCGCCGCCGCCGGCGCGGAGCCGCACGTCAGGATGGAGGGCGTGTCCTTCAGGTACCGCGGCTCCACCGGGATGGACGCGCTCACGGGGATAAGCCTGGCGATCCGCCCCGGAGGCTCTATGGGCGTGATCGGCCCCACCGGCTCGGGGAAGAGCACGCTCGCATACCTGATGCTGAGGTTCTACGACGTCACGGGCGGCAGGATAAGCGTCTTCGGCGAGGACATCGGCGACTTGCCGGTGGGCGAATGGCGTGGCCGCATAGCGTACGTGCCCCAAAGGCCCACGCTCTTCACGGGGACGATCAGGGAGAACGTCCTTTGGGGCAGGGAAGGCGCGACGGACGCGGAGGTGATGGACGCGCTGACCCAGGCGCAGGCGGATGACTTCGTCATGGCCTCGCCCATGGGCCTGGACACGCCGATCGGCCAGGGGGGCGTGAACCTGTCGGGAGGGCAGAGGCAGAGGATCTCCATAGCCAGGGCCTTGGTCAGGGACCCTGAGCTCATCATACTGGACGACTGCATGAGCGCCCTGGACGTCATAACCGAGAGGGACATGAGGGAGGCGCTGCGCGCGCATGACTTCACCTGCGTGACGATCTCCCAGAGGATATCGTCCGTCCGGCAGTGCGACGACGTGTTGGTGCTGGACGGCGGGGCCATGGTGGGGTTCGGGCCGCATGAGGCGCTGCTGGGGGATTGCGGCGGGTACAGGGACATATACCGCTCGCAGATAGGGGAGGCGGTTCCCTGATGGATGAAAGGAAAAGGGGGGACGTGGCGGTCCCCGCCATCGGGAGGGGCATGGGCGGAAGGCCGGGGGGCCTCATGGGCGGCCCCATGGGCGGAGGGCCCATGGGTGGGCCGATGGCCCGATTCGCGCCCGGCGAGAAGGCGAAGGACGCGAAGGGGACCTTCCGCAAGCTCCTGCGGTTCTATCTGAAGGAAGGGAAGTCGCTGTTCGTGGTGGCCGTCCTGCTCATCGCCGAGACGGCCCTCTCGGTCTCGGTCCCGTACCTGGTCGGCCGGAGCGTGGGGGCGATGGCCGACGGGCTGGGATTCGGGGCGGTGGACTCATTCGCGGCCATCCTCGTCGCGGCCTACTCGGCCAACTGGGCCATAGGGATCGTCCATGGCCTGATCATGACCGGGGCCTCCCAAAGGATCGTCAAGGACCTGAGGAACGCCATGTTCGACAAGTTCCAGACCCTCCCGCTCGCCTTCCACGACACCCATACGCACGGGGAGCTCATGAGCAGGCTGACGAACGACGTCGACAACATCAGCTCCACCATCGCCCAGTCGACGACGCAGCTCATCAGCGCGGCCATCATGGTGGTGGGATCGTTCTCGGTGATGCTCTACCTGAACGCCTACCTGGCGCTGACCGCGTTGATCACCGTGCCGCTGGTCATCCTCTTGACGAAGGCCGTTTCCGGCAGGTCGCGCAGGCTGTTCAAGGCGCAGCAGAGGGAGCTCGGGAAGCTCAACGGCATGATCGAGGAGTCGATCGCCGGGCATAGGATAGTGCAGGCGTTCAGCATGGAAGGCAAGGTGGTCGAGTCATTCGGCGAAACCAACGAGAGGCTGCGCCGCAACGCCGTCCTCGCGCAGATATGGTCCGGCGTCCTTATGCCCTTCATGAACGTGGTGACCAACCTGGGCTACGTCGCGATCGCCGCGGTGGGCGGCACGCTGGTGTACCGCGGGTTGGCCTCCGTGGGCGTGATAGCCAGCTTCACGGCATACTCCAGGCAGTTCACGTTCCCCCTGAACAACATCGCCGGGATGTTCAACAACCTCCAGTCGGCCCTGGCCGGCGCCGAGCGGGTCTTCGAGATCCTCGGGGAGGAAGGAGAGGGGCCGGACCCCGAGGGGGCGGCGGAGATGACGGACCCCAAGGGCGACGTGCGGTTCGAGCATGTCACCTTCTCATACGTCGAGGGGGTCAAGGTGCTGGACGACGTCAGCTTCGAGGTGAGGGCCGGCAGCAAGGTCGCCCTGGTGGGGCCTACGGGCGCGGGGAAGACGACCATAGTGAACCTGCTGACGCGGTTCTACGACGCGTCCGAGGGCGCCATCTACCTGGACGGCACCGACATAAGGAAGTATCGGCGCGACTCGCTGAGGACGGCCTTCTCCGTCGTCCTACAGGACACGTGCCTGTTCACGGGGACGATAGCCGACAACATCAGGTACGGGAAGCCGGAGGCGACCGACGGGGAGGTCGTCGAGGCGGCCACGCTGGCCGGCGCCGACGCGTTCATAAGGAGGCTGAGGGGCGGGTACGGCACGGAGGTGAGCGGGCAGTCGGACAACCTCTCCCAAGGGGAGAGGCAGCTGCTGGCCATCGCCAGGGCCGTACTTTGCAAGGCCCCGATCCTGGTCCTGGACGAGGCGACCTCCAGCGTGGACACGAGGACGGAGCTGAGCATCCAGAGGGCGCTGCTGAGGCTGGCCTCTGGCCGCACCTCGTTCGTCATCGCGCATAGGCTCTCGACGATACGGGACGCCGACGTGATCATGGTGGTGCAGGGCGGGAGGATAGTGGAGAGCGGGAGCCACCGGGAGCTATTGGCTTTGGGGGGCGAATACGCTAAGATGCATGAGAGTCAGATGTGACGGCGGCCCGCGCGCGGCCGCGGATGGGGGCCATACGCTTGAAATGCCCGTACTGCGGTTTCATAGAGGACAAGGTGATCGACTCGAGGCCCGTGGAGGACGGCTCCGTGACCCGCAGGAGGCGGGAGTGCTCGTTCTGCCAGAAGCGGTTCACGACATATGAGAAGCTCGAGAGCATACCGCTCATCGTGGTCAAGAAGGACAAGTCGCGCCAGGCCTTCGACAGGGAGAAGATAGTCAAGGGGCTGGTGAAGGCATGCGAGAAGAGGCCCGTCACCTTGGAACAGATAAGCCAGATGGCGGCCGAGGTGGAGTCCATGCTATACAACTCGCTGAACACCGAGGTGGAGTCGGAGAGGATCGGCGAAGCCGTCATGGAGCGTCTCAAGGAGGCCGACGAAATATCCTACGTGCGGTTCGCGTCGGTCTACAGGCAGTTCACGGACGTAGGGAGCTTCATCGAGGAGCTGGAGGGGTTGCTGGAAGGTAAGGGGGCCCCGGGGGGGCGCAACGAGTCGGTATGATGGGGGGTTGGTGAATTGGGTAAGACGAAGCTGCTCGTGAACCTGCCGGAGGGGTTCTTCAAGGCGCCCGCGCTGGCGGGGAGGTTCGACAGGTTGGGGGAGGCCATGGAGCTGCGCAAGACCTCATACGACTCCATAGGCCAGTTCAAGGACGACATCGGCTGGCCGAACGCCATCTTCATGTGGGCGTGGCCGACCTTCACGGACGCCGACGTGGAAAGGGCCGCCGAGCTGCGCTTCATGGGGCAGATCAACACGACACAGCGCCACGTCAGGGCGTGCTTCAAGAAAGGGATAGCCGTCTCGGAGGTCAGGGGGGCCTGGTCGCCGGCCGTGGCGGAGATGGCGTTGGGGCTCATATTGACGGGCCTGCGGAAGATCAGCCAGTACCACATGGACATGCGGATGGGCGCTGAGGTTTGGGACGGCGGATTCCCATACGAGACGGATCCCCTGGAGAGGCAGCTTACGGGCAGGTCAGTCGGCATAGTGGGCTTCGGCGGCATCGGCAGGAGGCTGTCCGAGCTGCTGGCGCCGTTCTCGGTGAGGCTCGGCGTGTACGACCCATACCTTCCCGCCTCGGCGGCGGAGGGCTGCGGCGCCGCAAGGTACGAAAGCGTCGCCGAACTGGCCGCCGACTCGGAGGTCCTCGTGCTTTGCGCGGCCAACACGGAGGGCGCGGCGAAAGTGGTGGGAAGGAAGGAGATCTACTCGCTGAGGAAGGACAGCCTCCTCGTGAACGTGGGGCGCTCCATGCTCATGGACATGGACGCGCTGGCGGAGCGGCTGGAGGCCCTGGAGATCACAGCGATGCTGGACGTATTCGATAAGGAGCCCCTGGAGCCCGACTCCAGGTTCCGCAGGATGGCGAACGCCTACCTTACGCCGCATCGGGCCGGCGGGATAGTCGAGTCCGCCGTGAGGTCGATCGACTACTTGACGCACGACCTCCTCGCCTTTTTGGAAGGTGGGGAAAGGAAGTACGCGGTCACGGAGTCGATGATGAACTGCTTCCCGAATTGATTTTTCGGGGCCATGCCCGGCGCGACGCCGCGGCTGGGGGGGGGTGGCTTTATGGGCGGCCAGGAAGGATGCGTATTTTGCATGATAGCCTCCGGCAAGCTGAAGGCGGACGTCGTCCTTGAGGACGGCGACGTCATCGCGTTCAGGGACATAGCCCCCAAGGCGCCCGTCCACGTGGTGGTGGCGAGCAAGGGGCACGTGAGGGACCTGTCGGGGCTGGACGGCGGGGACGGCCGATTGCTTCTCTCGATCATGGGCGCGGTGGCGAGGGTGGCCGAGTCCGAGGGGCTGAGGGAGGGGGGCTACAGGGTGGTCACGAACTGCGGCAGGGATGCCGGCCAAAGCGTGCCCCACCTGCACTTCCACGTCCTCGGGGGCGGGACCCTGGGCGACATCGCGTAGCCGGCGCCGCCATGGCCGGACGGCCGCGGCATGGCCCCACGGCGGCCTAGGCTGCCTGCCGGGATCGCCGGGCCACGCTCAGAACTGCGGGAACACGGGCGGCGGGTCCGATATGTCCGTCCCCAGCCGGTTCCTCACTATGGCGGGTATCCTTACCCAACCCAACTGGATGCAGGCCAAAAGCCTCTTCTCCCCGAAGAGCAGCCTGTACCCGCCGCCGTCCAGGTTGCGCGAGACCACGATGGGCTGCAGCAGGCCCTTGTCGAAGATGCTCTTGGCTATGCGGTCTATCTCCGCCTTGTCGGCCAGCATGATCCGCTCGGCCTCCTCGACGTCGTACAGGATCTCCTCCACCTTTATCTGCTCCAGGTCCTCGTTGCCCTTCGAAGACAGCGGGCTGGAGTCCAGGTGGCGCTTGAACGAATAAACGAACGGGACCACGAGGTCGACGTTCTTGTTCTGCTGGAACGACTTGGTGGCCTTCTTGGTGATCTCGTAGAGTATGCGCGGCCTGTCCGTGGCGTCGGACATGTACCTTATCCTGAATAAGGTGCCGTAGTCCCATGTCTCGCCCCGCAGGTACGGTTCCTGGCCGGTCTTTTCGATAATGTCCTGCGTCGCCTCCTTGGCGGCCGAGATCAAGATGCCCTCGACAGTGTCCCAATCGGAGTCGAACGTGACCCGGAAGACGGCCTCGTCCAGTATGTAGGCCGACTCCTCGTCCTTCTGATGGAAGGTGGTGTTGATGGCGACGGTGGAGAACAGGAGGTTGTTGGGAACGTGCAGGATCCTGCCCGAGGCCTCCTCGCTGCCGACGGTCCCGCCGACCTGGTTGAGGGTGAGGTACATCGGGGTGAACTTGATTATGTCGCCCATCAGCCCCAGGTTGGGGAAGATGATCCTGTCGCCGATCTTGTACGGGCGGCTCACGATTACCAGGACCCAGGCCGCGATGCCGCTTACCGGGGCTTGAAGCGACCAGCCGAGCATCATGCCCCCGAACATGGAGAAGAACCCCGCGAACGAGCCCAGCTGGCCGAAGATGAGCGCGACGCCGAATATGGCCACTATGACGGCGATCACCTTGTAGAGGACGGACAGCATCCCCGTCTCTATGTCCGAGCCTTTCCTCAGCCTTATCTTCAGCATGGTCGCCAAGGTGGCCGCGTGGAACCCGGACATGCAGGCGAAGACGATGAACAGGTAGAACATCACGGAGTAGCCTTCGCTGACCTCGTATATGGACAGGCCCTCGCCGTCCATGACAGAGCAGGCGATGGCCGCGGCCAGCGAGATGAGCAGCTTTGCGGCCGTACGGCCGGGATTTATCTTCCTTTCCTTCGCGTTCGCCATACGCCGCACTCGCCACCTTCGGCCGGGCCTGCCCCGCCTACGGATATGCCGCCCCTTTCGATGCCGTACTGGGCCGAGCCGTGAGCCGCCAAAATAAAAGCGGCGCGTAGATGATACTTTACGCGCCGCCCAATGGCAATATTTACCCTTCCTCTCAAATGGGGTCCGGCATATGCGGGGCCGTCACTTGGACTTCCGCTTCCTCGCGGCCTCCGACTTCTTCTTCCTCCTTACGCTCGGCTTCTCGTAATGCTCCCGCTTCCTTACCTCCGCTATGACCCCCGACTTGGCGCATTGCTTCTTGAAGCGCTTTAAGGCGCTGTCCAGGGACTCGTTTTCCTTGAGACGGATCTCAGACACTCATTTCCCCCCCTCCGGCGACCAGGATCGCGCCGGGACGTAGCCTACCGGCATGTTGCGTGGCATTCATTATAAAGGCATGGGCCGGCAAAGTCAATAAGCGGGTTAAGCCTGCCTGATCGGGGCTGAGCCGCCGTGCGGGCCCTTCACGTACGCGTCCCTCACCTTCCCGTAGACGATGAAGGTGTAGGCGGTCCCGAAGGCCAGGTACGCCGTGTTGACGGCCCATATGACGGCGATGCCGGCGGCTTGGCCGTTTATGGGCGACATGGCCGCCTGCATGGCCACGAATGCGGCGTCCAGGGACAGGAGCCTCAGCATGGTGGACCAGAAGGCGGTTTCGGCCAGCTTCTTCCCGCTCCGAAACGACTGCCCGTAGTAAAAGACCGAAACCAGCCAGAAGGTGAGGTAGACCCTGATGAAGCAATAGCAAATGAGGATGGTCACAACGGTAACGAAGTCCAAAAAGACCATCTCGTTGAAGATCGCCAGGCCGCCCACCAAGACCGCGCGGGTCACCACTATGGCCGGAACGGAGGCTATGACGGCCGCCACCGCGAAGGCGCAGGCGACGAGGACGGAGACGAACGTCGCCAGCAGCATATGGGGGATGGAGCGGACGGAAGATGAGAGGTAACGCCGGAAGCCCAGCCTTTCGGGCTCGCAGGCCGCGAAGGCGCCGCCCAGCGCGAATGAGAGGTACAGCCCGCCCACGAGCGAGAGACCGGCCATACCGACCGCCGCGTATGTCAGGGTCTCCGCCGAAAGCGCGTGCCTCATGATGACCTTAAGCACGTATATGACGCTGAGGCCTATGTCCGCCCCCTCAAACAGGCTGACCGCCGATATGATCTTAAATATCGGGAAGGCGTACGCCACGACGCCGAAGGCCGCCGCCGCCAATGCGGCGAAGGCCAGCATGTATGGCTTCCTAAAGGCCGTTGCGATCGCCTTGGCTGCGAACGCTATCCCCATCATCCCCTTCCTCCGCCATGGGCGCGCGACTGCGCGCCGGTCGGGCGTAGGTCATTGCAGGCTGTCCACGCCGACATCGCGCGAGAGCCGCTCCACCTCGGGCCGGTCCACCAGCCCGATCTCCTCGTGCATGCAGTTCGAGGCGGCGCAGGCCGTCGCGAGCCTGATGGCCTTCCTCATGCAGTACCCTCTGCCGAGCGCCACCGCGAACCCCGCCACCATCGCGTCGCCGCTGCCGATCGTGTTGACGGCCTCCAGCTCGGGGGGGAGGGCGGCGAAGCCGTAACGGTCAGAGACCACCAACACGCCGTCCTTGCCCATGGAGGCGGCCACGACCTTCGGCCCCGCGCCGAGCAGGGAGCGGGCGGACTCGGCGACGTCCCGCAGCGTCCCAGGCGTGTACCCTACCATGTGCGAGAGCTCCCGCATGTTCGGCTTAACCATGAACGGCCTGGCCGCGACGCCGCGCCTCAGCGCCTCTCCGCTGGTGTCCAGGATGGACCTTACGCCCAGCCCGTTCGCCAGCCCGATCAAGGTCGCGTAAAAATCGTCCGGTATACCCAGGGGGTACCCGCCCGTGCATATGAGAACGGTCCTCGCGCGGTCGGACCCCGAAAGGAGCCGCTCCACCTCGGCCAGCAACGCCAGGCGGTCCGACCCCGATATCTCCGGCCCGGACTCTATGACCTCGGTCTCCGTCCCCCTTGCGCGGTCGATGACGTTCACGTTGGTCCTGACCTCGCCTGGGACCTTGATGAAGGTGGTGCCCACGCCCCACTCGCGGAGGCTGCCCTCCAGCCATTCGCCGTAGTGCCCGGCCGCGAAACCCACCGCGTGCGTCCCGGAGCCCAGGGCGGAGGCTACCTTGGCCACGTTTACGCCCTTGCCGCCGGGCGAGACGACGGTCTTGGCGCTGCGGCGCATCGTCCCCACCTCGAAGTCGTCTATGAAGTGTATCTTATCCACGGCGGGATTCAACACGACCGAAAGAACCATTAAGGCCCAGCCTTTCCGTCCCGCGTCCGCTCAGCCATCGGCCGCCTCCGTCAGGACTTCCGATAGCATGCGGGCTATCTCCCGCCGCTCGTACCTGCGCACCTCATCCCAATTGGGGCTGTGGCTCGGGGCGCCGTCCTCCCAGGCGTCATACAGCGCCTTGAAGGCCGTCCTTATCATGCCTATGTCGGAGCAGTCGGCGACCGTGCCCGTCGCGGTCTCACGGATCAGATCCGCGGCCGCGCCCCGCCCGGGCACGACGGCCAGGATCGGCCTGCCTGACCTCATGTATTCGAATACCTTACCCAGGTGGAAGGCTTCTTCGCCGGCCCCGGCGACCAGCAGGAGGCAATCGGACGTGACCAGGCTCTCCACGCTCTGCCTATGGGGCAGGTACGGCATGACCTCCACGACCCCGCCCAGCCCATGGGCCTCGGCCAAGGACTCCACCTGCCGCCCCTTGAAGCTCCCGATCATCCTTACCGTCACCTTGCCGGGGTTGACCGAGCCGTTCGCCACCAGGCCGGATAGGGCCTCGAAGAACGGGTCGGGCCTGCGCCTCCCGTATAGCAGGCCGGTGAACGTGACCGTGAACCGCGCGCCCCTTTCGCGGGGCCCGCCCAAGCCGGCGAAGTCCTCCTCGTCGTAGCCGTTGGGGATGGATCGGACCTTGCCCTCCGCGAAAGGGTACATGGAGAGGAAGTTGTCCTTCATGTAAGGCGTGTTCGCTATTATCCTGTCGGCGCGGCGGAAGACGGACTCTTCCATCGCCTTCTCCTTGCGCCTGCGCCTTTTACCGTAGCCGTAGTCGGCGATGTTGGGGTTCATGGTCCACTCGTCGCGGAAGTCCGCCACCCAGGGCAGGCTTCCCAGCCTTCCTTTCAGGTACAGGCCCATCAGGTGGTCGCTGTATGGGTAGGAAGTCGTGTACAGGACGTCGGGCCTGACCCTGGAGGCGGCCTTAAGGGCCGCCTTGCGGCCCATGCGCTGCCATGCCCTCTCGCCGTCCGGGATGAGCGCCTTCCTGGCCACGAACCTGCCGGGGTACGACAGGGGCCCTTTAAGCTCCGAAAAACACCAAGCCTTGGAGCGGATGACCTCCACGCCATCCGGGACCTCGGCGAGCATCGACTCGTCCCGCAGCGCGAGGCCACGGTCCGAGCGGGTGAAGACGGTCGGCTCCCAACCGTGGCCCCTCAGGTACTTCACGAACTTGACCGTCCTTTGCACGCCCGAACCGCCCGAGGGGGGGAACTGGTGCGCGACCATGAAGACATTCCTCAAGCGGCGGCACCTCTCGATGGGATTGGCGGCGTCGGGGGGGACTGGCGCCCCCAGGCGATCAGACCCCGACGCCGTGGTACTCAAAGCCTTCCGCGGCCGCCTCGGCGCCGCTCAGCACGTTCCTGTAGTCGAAGATGAGCCTCCGCCCCATTACGGCGCCCAGCCTTCCCAAGTCCATCGCCGCGAACCTGGGCCAATCCGTCAGGATCACGACGGCGTCGGCCCCGGCGGCCGCCCCGTACTCGTCGGGGCATACCTTGATGCTCGGCATGAGTTCGCCCAGGAACTCGCCGACCTTTTGGGAGGCCTCCGGGTCGAACAGGCTGAGCGAGGCCCCCCGGGCGCATAGCTCGCGCGCGAAGTACAGCGAGACGGAGTCGCGCATGTCCCCCGTGCCTTGCTTGAACGATAGCCCCAGGATGGCGATTAGCCTGCCCCTAAGGGACGACCCGGGCGGCGCGGCGGGATCGCCGAGGGCAGTCGCGACCTTCCCCGCGAGGCGCCTCCTCTGCGCCATGTTGGACTCGGCGGTCGCCTCCAGGATCATCAGCGGCACCCCCAGCGACCTGCCCTCATGCAGGAGGGCCGCCAGGTCCTTCGGGAAGCAGCCCCCGGAGAAGCCGGGGCCCGCCGCGAGGAACTTGGGACCTATGCGGTCGTCCATGCCCAGCCCGCGGGAGACGTCCCTCACGTCCGCCCCGACGGCCTCGCAATAGCCGGCGACCTCGTTTATGAAGGCCACCTTCATCGAGAGGAAGGCGTTGGCCGCGTACTTGAGCGTCTCGGCCGACTCCGGTCCCGTCATGACGAACGGCGTCCCCGGGGCCACCATCGCCTCCATCGTCTCCCTCAGCCGTAGGGCGGCCCCATCGTCATCGCAGCCGATTACCACGCGCGAAGGGTGCAGCGTGTCGCGTATGGCGCTGCTCTCCCTCAGGAACTCCGGGCACGAAAGCACCTCCAACCCATACGCCCGCACCGCGTCCGGCGCGGCGCGCACGATGGCCTCCCTGACCTTCCTGGCGGTCCCCGCCGGGACGGTGCTCTTGACGACCACGTCCATGCGCCCCGCCATGTTCGCGCCTATGTCGCGCGCGACCGCGAACAGGCTGGACAGGTCCGCCTTTCCGTCGGGGCCCTGCGGGGTCCATACGCATATGAAGGCCATCCCGCTGCCGGCTATCGCCTCCGCGTTGCTGACGGTGAACCTGAGCCTGCCGGCGTCCAGCGCGTCCCTCAGCATCCCGGCCATCCCCGCCTCGCCCAAGGTGCACCGGCCGGCGCTGAGCGAGGCGACCTTGGCGGCGTCCCGGTCGGCGCACGTAACGTCGAAGCCCGCGCCGGCGAGGCACAGCGAGGTGGCCAGGCCCACGTACCCGGCGCCTATGCAGGCGATCCGACTTGCTTTCCCTACCATAGATGAAGCCTTCCCTGATATGGATGTAATAGGCAATTATAACGCAAAAGGGGGGAGTTGGCTCGCGCCGGGCCGGCCCGGACGCGGGCGGATGGCCTTCAGGCCTTCGGGCGGCCTAGGAGGCGCCTCAGCTCACCCCTGACCTCGCCGGTCGCGATGAGGGCGGCCGCGTACACGGCGACCCCGACGGCCACGGTGGCGGCCAGCGTGGCCACGCCCCGCCCGACGGTCCTGTCGACGGCGAAGACGGCGACCCCCATGGCGGCCGCGGATGACAGTATGCGGATCACCGAGGCCAGGGGGACCTCCCACCGCAGTATGCCCCTGTTGATGAGCCCGGCCAGGAGGAAGTAGAGGAGGTAGGAGAGGAACGTCGAGACGGCCGCGGCCATGAAGCCGTAGATCGGCACCGCGATCAGGTTGAACGTCAGGTTGAACGCCGCGCACGCCATGTTTATGTATAGGATGGGCTTGGTCCTGCCCTTCAGCTCACAGCCTTTGTTCCTGTAGTCGGCCAGGCCGAGGAAGAACAGGCCCGCGGCGGCGAGCACCATCACCGGCCAGCCTTCGGCGTACCGCGCGTTCCTGGCGGCGAGGAAGACCGAGGAGACCGACTCGGCGAGCGTCGCTATGCCGACCAGGGCCGGGACGGCGACCAGCAGGTAGTACCTGACCCCGGACGACATCGCCTCGGCCGCGGCCTTAGTGTCGCTGCCTTTCCAGGACGCCATGGCGCGCGGGTAGACGCCCCTCAGGATGCCGACCGATATGGCCAGGAAGGCGCTGGAGATGACCTGGTAGTTCGCCATGTACACGCCGGCCATCGCATCGCCGTCGCCCGTCGGCGAGAGGAAGGCTATGATGTACCTGTCGGACAGGTTCAGTAGGCTGGTGGTCATGTTGATCACGATGAACGGCGCGCCGTATGAGATGAATCTCCTGAACATGGGTTTGGAGAAGTGGCGCCGCCCGAACCGGAAAAGCCCCTTGTATTTAATGTAGAAGACCGCGCACACCGCGGTGTCCGTCACGGCGTTCCCCAGCAGGAGGTATAGGAAGCTCCCGCCCGCCGGCTCCAGCGCGGCGGTCAGGGCGGCGCCCAGCG